>CAYRBM010000086.1:0-22828 GCA_964422425.1 uncultured Odoribacter sp. | reverse complement strand
AATGATTTCAGGAATACGGCCGATATCCAGTTTCAACGCAGTTTTTTCATCCGGAGTCATTTTGCGGTCAACCACAGCTTCTTCCATCACGTCGAGCATTTTGGTTACTTCAGCTCCAAGGAAGGCTGAGATGATTGCTGGCGGAGCTTCGTTTGCACCCAAACGGTGAGTGTTTGGAGCAGTAAGAATGCTGGCACGCAACATATCCTGGTTCACATGCAATGCTTTAAGTGTATTGATCACAAAAGTAAGGAACTGCAGGTTTGATTTTGGGTTTTTACCTGGAGAATACAGGTTAACGCCAGTATCAGTTGAAAGCGACCAGTTGTTGTGTTTTCCTGAACCGTTGATTCCGGAGAATGGTTTTTCGTGGAAAAGAACTGCGAAGTTATGACGGCGGGCAATTTTCTTCATCAAATCCATGACCATCTGATTGTGGTCGTTGGCCAGGTTCAGTTCTTCATAAATTGGGGCAACTTCAAACTGGTTTGGAGCAACCTCGTTGTGACGGGTTTTTATCGGGATTCCTAATTTATAAGCTTCGTTTTCCAGATCTTCCATGAAACGGAAAACGCGAGTTGGGATTGAACTGAAATAGTGGTCTTCCAACTGCTGATCCTTTGATGCCGAGTGTCCCATCAAGGTACGGCCTGTCAACATCAGGTCGGGACGAGCCATGTACAAGGCTTCGTCAACAAGGAAATATTCCTGTTCCCATCCGAGGTTTGCATTAACTTTGGTGACGTTTTTATCGAAATACTGGCAAACTTCGGTAGCAGCTTTATCAACAGCAGCAATGGCTTTCAATAATGGGGTTTTATAGTCGAGCGATTCTCCGGTGTATGAAATAAAGATGGTTGGGATTGTCAGTGTATTGTCAACAATGAAAGCTGGAGAAGATGGATCCCATGCAGTATAACCACGTGCTTCGAAAGTTGCCCGGATACCACCACTGGGGAATGAAGAAGCGTCAGGTTCCTGCTGAGAAAGCATTGATCCTGATAAAGATTCAACTACACCGCCGTTTTCACCATGAACAACAAAAGCATCGTGTTTTTCGGCAGTGCCATCAGTTAATGGATGGAACCAGTGTGTAATGTGGGTTGCACCATTCTCTAATGCCCATGATTTCATACCTTGAGCCACCTGATCGGCCATCTTGCGATCTACCGGTGTTCCATTGTCAATTGCATCGATAACTGCTTTGTAAGCTTCTTTCGACAGGTATTTCTTCATTTTTGGACGATCGAAAACGTTCATTCCGTAAAAATCAGAAACAAGGTTTTCTTCGCGTTTTACTTCAATAGGTTTTCTTTTAAGAACCTCTTCAAGAGCTTTAAATCTGAATTGTGCCATAGCTGAAAAATTAATAGTTTATGTTTTTGCTAATAAATTCGTGTTTTTTGTGATAAAAGCATAGCAAAAATATATAAAAAATGAAAATATGGTATATTAAAATGGGTGTGTGTTGAAAAATTTACAATTAATTTATAAATGGGATCTTTCTTGTAAGGGGTTAAGTCTGTAAATACTATCAATTTTTAGCTAATGTGGTTGAGATCGTTAAGCTAGATTCCTTTGCTGAGTGGTTTTTTCTTCAGATAACTCTATTTTTTACTGATTTTTCTGGTCACCATCTAGAATATGAGGGTTATTTTTTAGAAAAGTGTTTTTTTTCGTGACCTATTCCCTGAAATTGTTCAAGAAGAAATTGAAAGTGCCGATTTTTTAGCTGAGTATGTATATTAAAATGAAACATCCTTCTCCGAATATTAAATTCAAAGAAGGATGTTACATTTTACAGCGGGTAGAATTCTATTTTTTTCTTTTTGTCGTCTTCGATATTGTTTCGTCTTCTTTAAGAAGTGCTCTCCAATCATTGGGATTTTCATCTGAGAAATCAATTGTAGTGGAATAATCTTCCTTATCAATGGTCAGAACATTAATCTTTTGTCCCAAAAAAGTCTCTATTTCCAGAAGGACAGGTTTTTCTTCTTCACTGCAGAAAGAGACCGCTAATCCTTTCCTGATTCCCCGACCAGTTCGCCCAACCCGATGGACGTAATTTTCTGCGACTTCAGGAAGGTCGTAATTAACGACATAGTCAACATCAGGAATGTCAATGCCGCGGGCACTAACATCAGTTGCAACCAGAACCTTAATATCTCCTTTTCTGAAACGCGAAAGTACTTCCATACGGTCTTTCTGTTCCTTGTCTCCGTGTATTGTCATGCAATTTATTGAGACCCTTTCCATAGCTTTGAAAACTCGTTCTGCCCGAACTTTGGTTCTAACAAAAACCAGAATTTTAGATTCGATGTTTTCTTTCACTAAACGCTCCAGGAAAAAACGTTTGTCATCCATAGAAATAAATGCTACCGAATGTGTGACATTTTTCGCTACCGGATTTTTTGGCGAAATTTCAATCCGGATAGGATTAATGACCAGTGAGTAGGCTAAATCTTTGATTTCAGCATTAATGGTTGCCGAGAAGAATAATGTTTGCCGCTTTTTAGGTAGCTGGTGAATTAGTTGCCTGATATCTTTTATAAAACCCAGAGCTAACATATGGTCGGCTTCATCAAGAATCAATATTCTTATTTTATCCAATTGTAAATGTCCCTGACTGGCTAAATCAAACATTCGGCCGGGAGTTGCAACTAAAACGTCGATGCCACTTTTTAGTTTTGAAATTTGAGGATCCTGATCAACACCTCCAAAGATGCAGGCTGTTTTTACATAGGTGTGTTTCCCAATGGTTTGAAAAACTTCGGTGATTTGAAGTGCCAGCTCTCGTGTGGGAACCATAATGAGGCAGCTGACCGAATCACTTCGTGAGCTATTTTTTTGTCGGTGAATTAAGTCGATGACTGGAATTGCAAATGCAGCGGTTTTTCCTGTCCCGGTTTGAGCGATTGCTAAAACATCATCACCTTTTAATATGGGCTGAATAGCTTTATATTGAATGTCGGTTGGTCGTCGAAATCCTAATTCACTCAGATTTTTTTTTATCTCTGGAGCTATTTTATAGTCTTCAAATTTCATAAGGAGCAGATAATCAGAAAACAAAAAAGGGAAGTCAAAACGTTGACTTCCCTGTCATAATTTGATAAGATGTATTAATCTCTTACAGCAGCTTTTCGTGATGAATAGTTAATGTGCAAAGCAGCTGCTTTACGCAGTTCCTGTTTGATATCACCAACGATTTGCATTTTAGTAAATTCGTCAACTTTCAATGAAGTTACCATAAATGGAATTTCAGCTTCATCGCGGGCTGCACGTTCTGCCAATATAAAATCAGGAATATCAGATACTTTGGCAAACTGGTCGTTCAACTGGATACGTGGTTCTGTTCCAAAAACTTTAACGTATTTAGGAACCGGAGGCCCAACATAGATATAACTTACCAATGACTTCTTTTCCAATTTGGTTAGTTCCGAAGCTTGTGGGGTTGTGATTTTAACCAACAAGCTTACGTCCCTGATGGTTGTTGTAACCATGAAGAAGAAAAGTAGCATGAAAACGATATCCGGCAATGATGCTGTTGAAATTGCAGGAGTTTCTTTACTGGAGCTTTGTCTGAATTTTGACATTATTTCTTTCCTCCTATCGTTTTTGGTTCAGCTTCTGAAATTCTTGATGGAATAGCATCACGAATGGCGTCTTTCTGTTCACTGGTCAGATCAGCATATTTCTTGCCAAATTTTTGGGTTGAAAGTTCATCCCTAACTTCATTAACTGCAGCTACCAATTCATTCTGAACAGCAATATAGGTTCCATATTGGGTTCCATGGTCGTTTCGGAGAGAAATAACTCCCTTTGTAACCGGATATTCTCCAATAAGCGGAATTTCAGTAGGTTTTTTTTCCGGTAAAGTTTCAAGGTCGTTCGGATTCAAGATGAATTCCTTAGCCCTTTCCCTCAAATCTTCGACACGCATGATTTCTCCTTCAACCATTAAGCGATTGTATTGATCCAACAATACGGTAAATACATTACGCTCTTTGATCGGAGGTGTATCATCCTGCTCCTGATTTGGGGGTGGCATTTGTGGCAGAACACGTTCCAATCCACTATCCACGTCCATCGATGTTGCAGTGATGAAGAAGATAAGTAGCATGAAAGCAATGTCAGCCATTGATGCTGAAGGTATTTCTGGTGTTTTTCTCATATAAACTTTTTTTCAGTGGTATGATTGAACCACGATTATTTAAAGATGCGAGAAACCGACGACCATACAATAGCGATGAAAGAAAGTGCGCTTAAAATGTATGTGGCAATCAGTCCAGTACCAATCCAAAGTGCAACAGATGGAGTTAAAGTTCCGTCTTCTACAAATTTTTCAGAGCCATAGAATTTAGGGATTTCGCTATCTGAGAATAAGTATGAGATCAGGATAACACCACCTAAAAATCCAATGGCAATTAAAGCGCTTTTTGTTGCTTTTTTATCAGAAATTGTATTCATGAATTCCAAGACAACAGCTGCTCCACCGGCAATTCCCATCAATATGTAAGACCATGTAAGGTTTGCGCTCAACCAAGTATCCAGTCCGCTTTCGGCACCTTCTCCAAGGTTAGACAACAATGAAATGATCAGAAATATTGAAATAGCTAGAATTACCCATAACATTATAGTTGTTACTTTAGCAAATTTCATAAGAGCAATTATTTTTTAAGGTTGTGTTTTACAAGGATGTCAATCAAAGAGATTGATGCATCTTCCATGCTGTTTACGATGCTGTCGATTTTTGATACGCTGTAGTTGTAGAATACCTGGAGGATCATAGCTACGATCAAACCACCAATGGTAGTGATCAACGCAACTTTAATACCACCGGCAACCAATGAAGGACTGATATCTCCAGCAACTTCGATAGCGTCGAAAGCCTGAACCATCCCGATTACTGTTCCCAAGAACCCGAGCATCGGGCCCAAAGCGATGAACAATGCGATCCAGGTCAAACCTTTTTCCAACAAACCTGCCTGAACACCACCGTAGGCAACAACAGTTTTTTCAACTACGTCCAAACCTTCGTGCTCACGATCCAATCCCTGGTAGAAAATACTTGCTACCGGACCACGTGTGTTACGGCAAACTTCTTTAGCAGCTTCAACACCGCCTGAAGCCAAAGCTTCTTCAATTTTTTCGAGAAGTTTTTTGTTATTTGTCGATGCCATGTTCAGGTAAATAACCCTTTCAATAGCAATAGCCAAACCTAAAATCAAACAGATAAGGATTGAAGCCATGAAGCCCGGACCCCCTTCGATGAATTTTTGTTTCAATGCACTGTGGAAAGATTGACCTTGTTCTGCCTGAGCTGCGGCTTTTTCTTCCTGATCAACTGCTGCAGGTTGTGCCGGAGTTGCTGCTTTTACTTCAGTCGAAGCAGGAGCGGCATTGTCCTGCGCAACTACATTGTTTGATGTTGTAACGAACAACATCCCGAGAACTGCTATTAACGCAAATAGTTTTTTCATCTTGGTTTTAAATTTTAATTAGTAAATCTCCTAAATTTTAAAGTTGTTTTATCGTTTGTTTTAAATTTTAGAACACATCAAGCAAGCGGAGAGAGAGGGATTCGAACCCTCGGTACCCTTTAGAGGTACACACGCTTTCCAGGCGTGCCAGTTCAGCCACTCCTGCATCTCTCCCAGAAATACCAAAACTGGCACCTGTTTTTCAGGGCTGCAAATTACGAAAAAAAATAAAACACAAAAAAAAACTATTCACTTATTTCCCCGATCAAACTTTTATTCAAATGAAGCTTGATCTCTTCGTGTTCGAGCCCCTGTCCGAGCAAAAACATGAGTTTGGTTATGGCGGCTTCAGTGGTCATATCTTTACCACTGACAACTCCCGCCTGAAGCAGTTCGGCGCTGGTTTCGTATTGTCCCATTTTGACTGCACCACCCTGACATTGAGTGATATTCAGAAAAATTATTTTACGCTTGATGGCATTTTTGATCTGGCTAATCATCCATCGCGAAGTAGGAATATTTCCCGAACCGAAGGATTCCAATACCACGCCTCTCAATCCAGGGATGTTCAGAATATTTTCAAAGACCCCCCGGCCAATACCCGGAAAAATTTTCAGGATAACCACATTCTCATCAAAATGCGTCCGAACCTTCAGGATACCTTTATTGACCGGTCTGAAAATATTCTCTTTATAATATTTGATTTCGACTCCTGCATTAGCCAGTGGCGGATAATTCACTGATGAAAAGGCACTGAAATCGTCGGCATGGCGTTTGGATATCCGATTCCCACGGAATAGTTTGGAATTGAAATACACACAAACTTCCGGAACGATGGCTTGACCATTCTTTTTGGCTGCTGCAATTTGAATGGAAGTAATCAGGTTTTCCTTTCCGTCGGTTCTGAGGATTCCGATTGGAAGCTGTGATCCGGTGAGCACGATCGGTTTGTCGAGGTTTTCGAACATGTAACTGAGAGCCGAAGCGGTGTAGGCCATCGTATCGGTTCCGTGCAAAATAACAAATCCATCGTATTTGTTATAGTTTCGTTCTATTGTACTGGCAATTTTGACCCAGATTGACGGCGTCATGTTCGATGAGTCGATGGGAGGTGTGAACGTGACCACATGTAAATTATAACCGAGACGATCCAATTCAGGCACCTCTTCCTGAATTTGGTCAAACTGCATCGGGACTAAAATACCGTTGGCTGACTTTTGAACCATCCCAATGGTGCCACCGGTATAAATAATAAGAATCGACGGCTTGATTTCCACTTGATTTTGTTTTTTGCGTTTACCTCAAATCCCGAAAAGCTTCCGGGCATTCTCAGTAGTGATCTTTGCCACATCACCAACTGTGAGATTGTGAAGATCGGCAATTTTTTGCGCAATATAAACAAGATAGGAACTTTCATTTCTCTTTCCCCTGAAAGGCGATGGAGTTAAATAAGGAGAGTCGGTTTCGATGATCAGATGTTTGGGGTCGATCTCTTTGATTATCTGGTCTAATCCACTTTTTTTGAAAGTAACAATGCCATTTACCCCAATTTTAAATCCCATTTCAATCACCAGTTGAGCCTGTTCGATAGTGCCTGAAAAGCTGTGAAAAACTCCGGTCAGTTTGCCATCGGCCTTTTCCTGAAGTACCTGGTAAACCTCGTCGAACGAATCGCGAACATGGATGACAACCGGTAATTCGTATTGTTTGGCCAAATCGAGCTGAAAGCGAAAAGCATGAATTTGTTCTTCCAGAAAAGATTTGTCCCAGTATAAATCGATGCCAATTTCGCCAATCCCGTAAAATTTCCTCTTTTTAAGCCAGTACTCCACAACCTGCAATTCTTCCTGATAATCGTGGTTGACCGATGTAGGATGAAGCCCCATGAGCGGAATGCAAATATGCGGATACGTGTCAACCAGGTTCAGCAAATTTTTGACAGAAGAACTGTCGATATTGGGAAGAATAATCTTCCTGACATCGTTCGAGTAGGCCCGCTGAACTACTTCATCCAAATCGTGGATGAAATCGGTTGAATAAATATGAGAATGGGTGTCAATCAGCATTTTTCCGCAAAATTTGGCCAAAATAAGGAAAAATTAAGCAGCCAAATATGAAGCGAATATTATTTTATTGGGAATTCAACTGCATAACTGGCTGATAAAGCCATCTCCTCATTTTTCCAATATTCTTAAAACATAAAAGCCCCGGCAAATTCTGAAAATCTGCCGGGGCTTCAGTTTTAAATAATATCTGTACTAAACAATTCCCTGTGCAAGCATGGCATCGGCCACCTTGACGAATCCGCCAACGTTTGCTCCCACCACATAATTCACTTTGTTTCCTGATTTGCCATATTTCACGCAGGTTTCGTGAATATCCTTCATGATGCGGTGCAAATATCTGTCAACTTCTTCTTTCGGCCAGTTCATACGCATCGAGTTCTGCGACATTTCCAAACCGGAAACAGCCACCCCACCGGCATTCACTGCTTTTCCGGGAGCATAACTAATGTGTTCGGTCAGGTATTCAACAGCATCGGCGGTACAGCCCATGTTCGACGTTTCGGCTACCATGAAACACTTGTTTTGAACCAGTAATTTGGCATCATCAAGATTCAGTTCATTTTCGGTTGCACAAGGCATGGCAATATCAACCGGGCATTCCCATGGCTTTTTACCGGCAACGAATTTGGCGCCAAATTCAACAGCATACGGCTGAACAACATCGTTATTCGACGCACGAAGCTCAAGCAGGTAATCCACTTTTTCACCAGTGATTCCCTCGGCATCATAGATGTAACCGTCGGGGCCTGAAATGGTCACTACTTTTCCTCCAAGTTCATTGATTTTGGTAATGGCGCCCCAGGCTACGTTTCCAAATCCTGAAACGCTGAACGTTTTTCCTTCAATCTGCTGTCCGAGATTAGCCAGCATATGCTGAACGAAGTAAACGGCGCCAAAACCGGTGGCTTCAGGACGAATAAGGCTACCGCCCCAACCGATTCCTTTTCCGGTTAAAACACCGGTAAATTCATTCCGGAGACGTTTGTATTGCCCGAACAGGAACCCGATTTCGCGGCCACCTACTCCAATATCACCAGCAGGTACGTCGGTGTTTGGTCCAATGTGACGAGCCAGTTCAGTCATAAACGACTGGCAGAAACGCATAATTTCGTTATCTGATTTTCCTTTTGGGCTGAAATCAGATCCACCTTTTCCTCCACCCATTGGCAAAGTAGTCAGGCTGTTTTTAAAAGTCTGTTCAAAACCCAAAAATTTCAGGACGCTCAAGGTCACCGTCGGGTGAAAACGCAAGCCGCCTTTGTAAGGGCCGATCGCGGAGTTAAATTCAACGCGGTAGCCACGGTTTACCTGCACTTCGCCACGATCGTCGATCCACGGTACACGGAAAATAATTGTCCGTTCGGGTTCAACAATGCGTTCCAGAATTTTGGCTTTTTGGTATCGGGGGTTTTTCTGATAGACATCCCAAATGGATTCAACGACTTCCTGCACGGCCTGATGAAACTCGCGCTCGCCCGGAGTGCGGGCTTTCAGAGCTTCCATAAATTCATTGATATCTGCTTTCATTTCGTTTTGGATTTTTATAATAGCCAAAGTTATGACTTTCGGATATTGGATTTCCGAATTTTCAAAAAACCAAAATTTAGGTAACAATCAGATTATGAATCGCTAAACCTCCATAAAATTGATGTTTAACAACACTGGTTGACTTTCATCAGGATTTTGGGCATCAAAAAATCGCCAAAACCTAAAAAATGCTACAAAATCAAGAATTAAATGCCTGTATTTTAATAATTTAAGGCAAAACACAGACTTCTGAAAGAGAATGTCTGGTTTTGCCTGAATAAAGTTGTAGTTTTTAACGAAAGCTCGGTTTTCGGTGTTATTTCGTTAGTTCGATGTTCGTTTCTGAAACCGTCTTCAAAGTAATCTGATCCAATGATCGGTCGAATTCGAGTTTGGCAACCATCACCGAGTTGGCCAATTCATCAGTCGGAAGATTTCTCAGGCGCAAATAAGGTTGTTGGGAGGCGTGATCGCTTGGGCACAAATTAACTGCACAATCGATAGGCTTTCCGGTATTTAATAAGGTTGCTTTTGCCGGCAGTACTGTCACCGGTTTCAATTTCAAACCTGCTCCAACCGGTGCTTTGTTGATGTGCACATAAAGCACCTGTTCACGCCGGGTGACCAGTGTTCCCGGAACATTTAAAATGGTGGAATCAGCCGTTACATTTTGGTAGGACTCCTGAACAGAACGCTTCCACTTTCCGATTCGGCGAAGGATGGCTGCTGCTTCTGCCGGAATCTCTCCTTCTCCCGTCGGACCAACATTTAGCAGATAATTGGCATCGCGTGCCAAATAGCGATCGATGCTGGCAATGAGATGACGGTCGGTGTAATAATCTTCATCCTTTTTGTAGCCCCAGCTTTCCATCCCCACCGACTGGCAGGCTTCGGTCATCCGCTCGAAACTTTTGGCTTCGGCAGCGGCATTGTCGTAATCGCGTTCCGGCGTACCAAAATCGCCTTCATCAAATCCACGGTTATTTATTACAGCATTCGGTTGAAGCTGGCGAATCATACTATTAATTGATGGATCTTTGTGAACCGGCACATTCATATCCCACCAAAAGCCATGAATTTCGCCGTAGTTGGTGCATAATTCACGAACCTGTGCCTTCAGGAAATCGAGGTATTTATACCAGTCGGGCGAATCCTGCGGCTGAGGCGGCAATTCGTGATGCCGCCCCTCGTTGGGGTAATTTGGCTGATTCCAGTCGGCAATTGAATAATAGAGACACAATGGCACTTTTCGCTTGTGGCAGGCTTCGGCCAACATTCCGATCACATCTTTTTTGTAGGGTGTGTTCATGGTGTTGAAAGTGGTTTGTTTCGTGTTCCACAGGCAAAAACCATCGTGATGTTTGGTGGTGATGGTGATGTATTTCATACCGGACTCCTCCATCAAATCCAGCCATTGTTCGGGATTGAACTTAACCGGATTCCACTGCCTGGCCAGTTTCACGTATTCGCTGCGCGAAACCCTGCCCCTCCATTGGTGCTGCTCGTGCCAACCCGGAATGGAATATAATCCCCAGTGCACAAACATTCCGTAGCGCTTTTCGAAAAACCAGTCACGCCCATCGCCAAAACGGGCAATGCCTAGTGATTTTTTCTCCGGACCAATAGAAATTGAGTTCTCCGGAAAGTTTATTGCATGGGCGAACGGCGAAAAGATTGGAGTAGCGGCAAAAGCAGCTGCTGTTTTAAGCAAGTCACGTCGTTTCATATAGTTAGAGTCTAGGTTTGAGGTTTTGTGTCGGATAAAAAATCCCGAATAAAAATATTCGGGATTTTGAAGTATAACTGAATGATTCTATTTGTCCAGTTTGTAAATGCGCTCCATCAACTGCCATTTTTCGTCGGCAGTTGCTTCGGCTGAAGTTTGCTGAAAGCGCGAAACGTAGGCTTCCCACTCGCTTTGACGTGGTTTGCCTGCCAGTTCGGCCATCGCCTTGTCGTGATCAAAATCAGACACCGTGTCCATGATCATGAACAGCCGGGTTCCGAGAATATAGATTTCCATATCGATGATGCCAACGTCTTTCATTCCCCGGGTGATTTCAGGCCAGGCTGCTCCCGGTGCATGAACTTTTTTGTAATCTTCGATCAATTGCGGATCATCTTTCAACGACAAAGTCTTGCAATATCGTTTGAATGAAACACCTTGTAAGCCTTCATTTGTTTCCATCGTACCGATTATTAATGTCCTGCTCCAAATTTTACTCCGTTAACACCCTCCGAACCGCTGAGCTTTGTCCAGAAGAATCCATAAGCAGCAATAGCCATAAAACAGATTGCAGGGACAACATATCCCGCCGACATTCCTTCAGCATCGCCAATGGCACCCATTACCTTCGGTAAAACAGCACCACCCATAATGGCCATTACGATGAACGAAGACGCCATTTTTGACTTTTCACCCAATCCAAAAATTCCTAACGAGAAAATGGTTGGGAACATGATTGACATGAAGAAGAAGCTTAAAAATACGGAAGCAACTGACAGCCAACCCAAATTGGCGACGATAACAAACATCAGCATAACATTAATAAATGCATAAAGGCCGAGCATGGTGTGGGCTTTGGTAACCCTCAAAATGAACGATCCGGTAAACCGGCCCAGCAGGAAGAGCGGGAAAGCAAGCCACGACATCAGCGAAGTTGCACCTTTCTCGGTTAGGAAATAAGAACCATCGCGAAGGATCGATCCGCTTTCGCCACCAATAAAGAAGTTTGACTTTAAACTTTCGCCAATTGCCGGAACTTCTTCGACCATATAATTAATGAAGAAACTGAAAATCCCGGCCTGAGCTGCAACATATAGAAATTGTGCAATGGTAGCCCCGGTAAAGTGAGGTGCCGACCAGATGCTCGACTTATGAATCAGCTTTTCTTTCTTCAACGCAATGAAAGCAACTGAAACGACGCCGGCAACACCAGTAACAATATTGGATACCCATTTCAAAGTTTGGTTCAATGCGGCCATTGCTTCAGGATTGGCTAATGTCGCGCGATCCATGTAAAACACCTGAACGAAAAACCGCACGATCATACCCAACGCAAAACTGAATAAGATAGCTGTTACATATAATAATATTGTAGAAAGGAGGCTTTGTTGACCAAAAACATCAACTTTTGCTGTTTCGCTTTGAGATCCGTGATCATCTTCTTTTACATCGGGCATATTGCTTTTGATGAACAGGATGATCAGCACCCCAATAATCACTGCCAGTGCCACATAGGGAATCCACATGGTTTTATGTGCAATCTCAGCATTTTGCTGTGCAGTCAATGCATCGTCGGTATGATAAAAATAGATTCCACCAATAAAGGGAGCAATCGGCCAGCCAATCGCATTGAACGACTGCGCGAGGTTAATTCGTGAAGCAGCGTATTTCGGGTCGCCTAGCACCGTAGTATAAGGATTGGCAACAGTTTCGAGGAAAGAAAAACCCATGGCAACCAGGCAAACACCTAAAAGTACGGCCCAGAAACCATCGATTTTGGTAGCCGGATAAAACCACAGGCAGCCCAACGCCGCCAGGCTCAATCCGAGTACAATTCCCCATTTGTAGCCAAGTTTGTGAATAAACCATCCGGCGGGCAAAGCCATGAAGAAATACCCGAGATAATGCGAAAACTGCACATTGGCCGAATCGGCTTTGGTCAGGTGGTAGTAATCCTGAAAGTGCTTATCCATTGTGTCAATCAGGCTGTTTCCAACCGCCCATAAGGTGAACAGCAGAGCAACCAGAAAGAAAATGAAGGCATGGTTTCTTCCGTCCTCAGTAGTGAATAGACCTTTTTTAGCTTTTCCCATAGGTTTTAATTTTAGTTTTGGTTAACCGAATAAAAGTACAACTCAAAAATCAAGAAACTAATCCGATTTGCAAAACCATTTTGCCTGATGGATGGTTTGCAAAGCTTTGCGCGGCCTAAAAAATGTTCCGAAACATTTTTTTGATAATTCCCGCCTAAAGTTTTGTGATTTTTCGGAACAAGATTAGAAATCTCAGAATTCTAAACTATCCTGCACTGTGCTGTTCAAAATAAATAAAAATTTCGGTCAGTTAATTATTGTGTCTAAAATATTTTCTTTCGAAAAGCGAAAACCATGAAACGCTCTGATCCATTAGCAAATTCAATCCAAAATATTGTACTTTTGCAACCTGTCAAATTAAATTTCAAGCAATGAGTAAAGCAGAAATTCACACCGCAAAAGGTGTTATGAAAGTGAGTTTTTATGATGAGGATGCTCCCGGAACTGTCGAAAACTTTATAAAACTGGCCAAAAGCGGATATTACGATGGATTGACTTTTCATCGCGTAATTCCCGATTTTGTCATCCAGGGCGGGTGCCCCAATTCGCGTGCCGGTGCAACAGGTATGGTTGGTACCGGAGGTCCGGGCTACAAAATCCCGTGCGAAACTGATGGCGATAACCAATACCACGACCGCGGAGTTTTATCGATGGCTCATGCAGGACGCAATACCGGCGGATCGCAGTTCTTTATCTGCCACAGCCGCCGTCAAACATCGCACCTCGACCGCAAGCATACCTGTTTCGGGAAAGTTTATGAAGGACTCGATGTGATTGATGCCATCCGTCAGGGTGATTTGATCGAAAAGATTGTCGTCGTTGAAGAATAAAACGCTCAGAACCCTCGCATTTAGCGGGGGTTTGTTGTTCTTTAGAAATCTTCGGCAGCTTTTTCAATCTTCGATTTTAGTAAGTCGCTTCCTCTATTCAACTGTTTCACGCGTAAAGGATCATCGTAAATAGAGCAGATGGCTTTATATCGTGAACCTTCCATTTCTGCTGCCACACCCACCTTTATCGTTTTGGTATCAAACTTCCAGGTAGTTGTCCAAACCAGGTTATTTTCAACAAAGGCAAAATCATCCGGATAGCCCTTGTTTTCGATCGGTTCACCGTATTTTGCAGCAATAATTTGTTTCAGGTTATCAACTTTTGCCCTCACCGACGATTCCAATTGGAGAGAAGATTCGGAAGCAGTTTGCAACTGAAGCATATAAAGTTGCCCTTTATCGTTAAAAGTTGGGGTAAACGAATATTCATAAGCTCCCAAAGTTTTACCTCTCCCTTGGTTTAAAGTCCGCTTCATAATGGCTTGCACGGTATCGCGGCTCATGCCAAATTTGAGTTGCCCAAAAGCGGTCATTGCCTGATTAAGGCGCTCGGCTTTGGCCAAACTGTCGGCCAGAAATTTTTCGCGCTCCAATTGCTGAACATGAAGAATTGAATCTGCTTTTCGCTTTTCGGCAAGTTCTTTTTTCTGACTAAAATTGCAGGAAACGACAACGAGAAGAAATATTACTACGAGCCAAAGAGGTTTCATAAGTGAAGGATTTTTGGTTTTTTGAGAAAGTGTTTTCCAAAAATAAGGAATCCTGAACGTATTTTTGACTTTGAATGGGAATAAAATATTCAAAAATTGCCCTATTAATCAGTTTTCGTTCTGGATAATATAGGTAGTTTTGTCTCGCTCACTATTAAAATAACGGCATGTCGAACAATTTAAAAGGTATTCTTTTAACCTTGGGATCGGTGGTCTTTTTTGCACTGATGGCCGTTTTGGTGAAAGCCATACCCAACGTTTCTAGTTACCAGACTACCTTTTTTAGGTTTGCCATTGGATTGGGAATTATTGGAATACTCTCTTTGTTTGGAATTATCCAGCTAAAATTTAACGACAAAAAAGGCTTGTTTTGGCGGGGCTTTGTAGGCGGCATTGCCGTTTACCTTTTCTACCTGGCCATCCTGAAACTTGGTGTTGGAAAAGGTTCGGTTTACATTTATTCCTATCCCAGTTTAGCTACCCTTTTCAGTATGCTTATCCTGAAAGAAAAGGTGGAGCCGATTAAATTTGTAGTCATTTTCATATCATTTGCCGGACTGATTTTATTGTCGGTAGGAGGTGGTAAAGAATCGCTGGCGGGAATGGGTTTTTACGAGCTGATTGCCATTGCTGGCTCAATTACCACCGGGTTGGCGGTCGTTTTTGTCAAAAAACTGCACGACAGCGATAATTCGTATGCCATATTTTTCTCGCAATGCATTGTCGGATTCTGGATGTTTCTGGTGCCTTCAGGAGCCACGCAGGCAAAAGGCGATGTCAGCGAATTGCTTTTGCTGGTTTTGGTTGGAGTGGTCGCCACCATCGGGCAACTCTTCATGACCGAAGGCTACAAATACGTGAATGTGGCAACCGGCTCACTTTTACAATCGATGGTGCCGGTTTTTAACTTGTTTTCAGGATGGCTTATTTTCCGCGAACAATTCAGCACTGTAGAAATGGTGGGTTCACTTGTTATTGTGGGCTCCTGCTTTGCGTTGGTTTTAATTAATTTCAAGGTGGGTAAAAAAACACGAATTCTGAAAATGGTTGAATAATGCTTACACCAAATAAACACTAAATCATATGACACACAAAAAACTTAAAAACATGGTACTGGCCGGATTGGCTTTGGCCGCTGTGATAGGGCAACCTTCCTGCACGCCGACTGATCTTGCAAAAGAAAACCTGATTCCAAAACCAGTTTCGGTTACAGCCACCGGAAGCTCATTCGATTTAACCGACGAGACCGACATTTACGTGAATGGCGAATCGGCCGAATTAATCCGGATTGGGCAATACCTGGCCGATAAGCTGAATCCATCCACCGGACTGGGCATCGAGGTAAAAACCACCGCAGAAGCACCATCACCAGGTAATATTTTTATTACCCTTTCGGACAGTGACAGCGAACTGGGAAATGAAGGCTACCAACTCACCATTGCAGACAAGCTGGTAACCTTGGCGGCCAGTCAGCCCTCCGGAATTTTCCGTGGAATTCAGACGATTCGCCAACTTCTTCCGGCAAAAGTTGAATTAAGCACCAAACAAAAAGGCCCCTGGAAACTGGCAACCGGAACCATTCGCGATTTCCCTTCATACAGTTACCGTGGTTCAATGCTCGACGTTGCCCGCCATTTCTTTGGAGTTGACGATGTGAAGAACTTCATCGACCAATTGGCTTACTATAAAATGAATGTTTTGCATCTACATTTGTCCGACGACCAGGGTTGGCGTATTGAAATCAAATCGTGGCCCAACCTGACAGCTCATGGCGGAAAAACTGAAGTTGGCGGCGGCGAAGGTGGTTTTTACACGCAGGAACAATATGCCGACATTGTAAAATATGCTCAGGACCGTTACATCACCATTGTTCCTGAAATTGATATGCCGGGACACACCAATGCGGCGCTGGCTTCGTATGCCGAACTGAACGAAAACGGCAAAGCAACCGAATTATATACCGGCACCGACGTTGGTTTTAGTTCGCTGGCCACCAAAAAAGAGATTACCTACAAATTCATCGACGATGTCATTCGCGAACTGGCCGCCTTAACCCCCGGAGAATACATCCATATTGGCGGCGACGAATCACATGCCACCAAAATTGAAGACTATATTCCGTTCATCGAAAAAGTGCAGGGAATGGTGGAAGCCCACGGCAAAAAAGTTTTTGGATGGGACGAAATTGCTTTGTCAACCCTGAAACCAAATACCATTGTTCAGTATTGGGCAAAAGCCGAAAATGCCGTAAAAGGAGTTGAACAGGGGGCCAAAGTACTTATTTCGCCTGCCAAATATGCCTACCTCGATATGAAGTACGATTCAACCAGCACTTACGGATTGCATTGGGCAGGTTATGTGGAAGTGGATAAAGGCTATAACTGGGATCCCGCCAATCTTGAACCCAGCATTAAAAAAGAGAATATCATTGGAATTGAAGCCCCACTCTGGACCGAAACTGTTGGTACCCGTCAGGAAGCCGAATACCTGATTTTCCCCCGGTTGTTGGGCTATGCCGAAATTGGCTGGACACCAACCGAATTGCGCAACTGGGACGAGTATAAGCTCCGGCTTGCTGCTCACGGCGACCGGATGAAAGCCATGAATATCAGCTTCTATCCATCGAAACTTGTTTCGTGGGATGCAACTGAAAAGAAATAGAAGTTGCATTAAAAACAGAAAATGCTCCCAACCTGAGAGCATTTTCTGTTTTTAGTGTTGTTGATAAATCGCTGCAAACACAGGCGCCCAGTCTTCCAGCTTAGTTTTTCCAAATTCAGCAGGTTTATTTTTCAGGTAATCCGAAATCATTTCACCACTCCGGATAGCCCCACCCATTTCCGCGTAGTTTTTAGCGATCTCCTCCGGAACACCTGCCTGAATCATCCCACCTAAGGTTTCTTCATCCTTAAAATTAACCCAAGGCAATTCTGGCTTTCCGATGGCTTTGCCCAAAATGGCAGCCACTTCATAGGTAGTTTTTTCGTCACTCATAATATAGCGGTAACTTGTTCCTGAAAAAGAGAGAGCCAAAAGTTCCTGTGCAGCAACTTCAGCAATGTCGCCCGGATATACCAATGTCAGAACCACACCGTCACCGTAGTTTCCGCCAATGATACCCATGTGTTTGATCATTCCCAGATTAGCCAGAAAATTCGTGTAGAAAAATCCGGGACGAAGGTGTTTGACATTTACGCCGTTCAACTCATCCAACGCTTTTTCAACAAAATACAATCCACTGACCGGGCCACATCCTTCAGGCATGTGCGCCCCGATGCTGCTTAAATTAACCACATTTTTTACTCCTGAAACTTTAATTGCTGCTGCATAATTCTCACCAACACCGGCAATGTGTTTTTTCCAGTTAGAAGCTCCAAAATGAGGAGGAACCATTGTGTAAACAGCATCGGCTCCTTCGAATGTTTTCGATAAAAAAGCCACATCCTGAACGGTTCCGATAGCAGCTTTCGCTCCAAGTTTGGCAATCTCAGCCGCTTTATCCGGATTGCTGCTCACTACTGTCACCTCGTGTCCGGCAGCCACTAATTTTTCAGCAAGTGGTTTGCTGATGTTTCCCAACGAACCTGTTACAACGTATTTCATAGCTAAATATTTAATTGGTTGATGGTTGAACAGAGCAAGTGCTTAAAAGTTTAAGACTCGTTTGTCTTTTTTAGTCAGAGTTTCACTTTGGAGTGAAGCCCTGACTCGTAAAGTATAATCCGGACTAACTTGATCGGGCAAATCCACTTTCATCTTCCCACTTTCTTTCTATCTTTGCCGCTTGCAGCAACTGATCCGATGACTTAAAGTCATCGGATCAGTACTATAACCCTCAACAATCACATAAAAATGGAATATAAATTCTGGGAAATTGAGCCGAAATGGCAGCAATTCTGGGAGGAAAACAAGACCTTCAAAACCGAAAACGACTTCTCGAAACCAAAATATTACGTGCTCGACATGTTCCCTTATCCATCCGGAGCGGGTTTGCATGTGGGTCACCCCGAAGGCTACACGGCTACCGACATCATGTGCCGTTACAAACGCATGAAAGGCTTCAACGTGCTGCACCCCATGGGTTGGGACGCTTTTGGTTTGCCGGCCGAACAGTATGCCATTCAAACCGGAACGCACCCGGCCATTACCACAAACAAAAACTGCGATAATTTCCGTCGGCAGATCAAATCGCTGGGTTTGAGCTACGACTGGGACCGCGAAATCAATACCACCGACCCGAAATATTTCCGCTGGACACAGTGGATTTTCACCAAACTGTACAACACCTGGTTCGATGCTGAAACCGGCAAAGGCCGCCCGATCAGCGAACTGCCTATTCCTGCCGACATTCAGGCGCAGGGACAGGCTGCCATCAACCAGTACATCAGCGAAAAACGTTTGGCTTATTATGACAATGCCCAAGTTTGGTGGTGCCAGTCGTGCAAAACTGTTTGCGCCAACGAAGAAGTGCTGACTGACGGCTCGCACGAGAAATGCGGCAATCAGGTTATCCGTAAAAACCTGAAACAATGGTTGCTGCGCATTCCGCATTACGCCGAACGTTTACTGCAAGGTTTGGACGGTCTGGATTGGCCGGAAGGCGTGAAAGACATGCAGAAAAACTGGATCGGCAAATCATCCGGCGCGGAAGTTGATTTCGCCGTTGAAGGTTTAAACGAAAAATTGCGCGTTTACACCACACGTCCTGACACCTTGTTTGGCGCAACTTACATGGTTGTTTCTCCTGAACACCCCATGCTGAACAGTTTGGTTACTCCTGAATTTGCCGATGCAGTGAATGCCTACGTTCAGGCAGCCTCTTTAAAATCGGATTTGGATCGCACCGAACTGGCTAAAGATAAAACCGGTGTGTTCACCGGCCGCAATGCCATCAACCCGATTACCGGTCAGCCAATCCCGGTTTGGGTTGCAGACTATGTGCTGATGGGCTACGGAACCGGCGCCATCATGGCTGTTCCGGCGCACGACACCCGCGACTTCGAATTCGCTCAGAAATTCAATATTCCGGTCATCTGCATCCTCGATCCGAAGAGCGCCGACGACGAAACCCGCGCCAAAGTATTGGCTGGCCAAGCCTGCTGGACCGAAGATGGCGCGTATATCAACTCTGCCAATCCGGCGATTGGCCTCGATTTGAATGGCCTGAACAAAAAACAGGGCATCGCCAAAGTGGTAGAATGGCTGGGCGATAAAGGAATCGGAAAAGCCACCACCAACTTCAAACTGCGCGACTGGTTGTTCAGCCGTCAGCGCTACTGGGGCGAGCCTTTTCCTGTGATTCACTGGGAAGATGGCGAAATTTCTCTGGTGGAAGAAAACCTTCCGGTTGAACTTCCGGAGATGGAAAAATACGAACCGGGCGAAGGCGGCGAATCGCCATTGGCCAACGCTACCGACTGGTTGTATGTGACCGATGCCAATGGACGCAAAGGTCGCCGCGAAACCAACACCATGCCGCAATGGGCGGGCTCGTGCTGGTATTACCTGCGCTACATCGACCCGAAGAACGACGAATCGATCTTCGATAAGAAACTTGAAAACTACTGGATGCCGGTTGACCTCTACGTGGGTGGAGCCGAGCATGCTGTATTGCATTTATTATACAGCCGTTTCTGGCACAAGGTGTTGTTCGATTTGGGAATTGTTTCCACTTCGGAGCCATTCCAGAAACTGTTTAACCAGGGAATGATCCTTGCTTTTGCCTACCAAACCGCAACAGGTGCTAAAGTAGCCAGCGATTTGGTGGAAGAAAAAGAAGGCAAATATTTCCACACCGAAACCGGCGAAGAGCTGACCCAGATTGTGGCCAAAATGTCGAAATCGCTGAAGAACGTAGTGAACCCCGATGATGTGGTGAAAAGCTTCGGCGCCGACTCACTGCGTTTGTACGAAATGTTCATGGGTCCGCTGGAAGATACCAAACCGTGGGCTGAAAACGGCGTAAAAGGAGTTTTCAACTTCCTGAACCGTGTTTCGCGTTTCTTCGGAAACCCTGAAAACATTGTGGATGCCGCCGACGATAAAGAAACATTGAAGCTGTTGCACCAAACCATCAGCAAAGTGGCGTTCGATATTGAAAACATGAAATTCAACACCGGCATTTCGGCCTTGATGATTTTCAACAACCTGGCACTGAAAAAAGGTAAAGTGAGCAAACACACGGCTGAAACATTCGTGAAGTTGCTGGCTCCTTATGCACCGCACCTTGCCGAAGAATTGTGGCAATTGTACGGCAATACCGATACTTTGGCTTATGCGCCGTGGCCTGCTGTTGATCCGGCCATGCTGACCGAAGACGAATTTGAGTACCCGATTTCATTCAACGGAAAAGTTCGTTTCAAACTGGCATTTGCAGTTGGTACACCCAATGCCGAAATTGAAGCAGCAGTACTGGCCAACGAAACTTCGCAAAAGTGGCTGGAAGGCAAAGCTCCAAAGAAAATCATCGTGGTTCCGAATAAGATTGTGAACGTGGTAATTTAAGTCAAGTAAAAAGTAAAAAGGCAAAAGTCAAAATAGAAGCGTGGGGTGAAAGCACTGCGCTTTTTTGTTTTGGGGAACTATTTCGATTCAGATTTTTTATCTTTGAAAGAGCAAATCCAAAGATTGTACCCATCAAAATATTCTTCCATGAGTTACACTATAAAAATTTCAAAAAACGACAAGGAAGCTGGTAAGATTATAGCAAAGATCAAAGAAATTATTGGCGACAGTCCTTTTGTCAGTATTTACGAAGATGAAACAGGTCTTTCAGATGATATGGTGCAGGAATTGGAGAGTCGATACCAACACGTAATCAAAAATCCAGATGAAGGCAAAAGCTGGGAAGAGGTGAAAACGAATCTTCTTAACCGGTAATTTTCTGGAGTGGCGAAGTATCAGATGATAATCAATCCCTATGCTGAAGCTGATCTGAAAATCGCTTCAGATTGGTACGCTTTTCAAAAGGCAGGATTAGACCTTGAATTTATTGATGAGATCGAAAAGTCTCTTGAACGAATACAACAAAATCCTCAACAGTTTCCAGTTGTAAGAAGACAGATCAGGATGTCTATTGTGAAACGATTTCCTTATGGCATTTACTTTTATGTTGCAGGAGACACCATTAATGTATTTGCCGTTTTCCATTTTAGCAGAAATCCAAAAGTTATACGGAAACGAATAAGTCCGATAATAAAAAAGAAATAGAGTTTATTGATAATACTAGAGGCGCCGGGCGAAAGCTCTGCGCTTTTTTAATTTTCAGGAAACAAAAATAGAACCCGGCAAGCTACGTTATTAAAAACAATTCAGTTACTTTGATAGCATAACCTTGAATCCAAAAAAATGAAAGCAAAAAAATTATTATTTATCATCGCTCTGATAGCAGTATTCCTGGTTTCTTCCACTAGTTGCCGTATATTTCGTCCGCACTATCATCACCACAAGGCAGTTATCATCCATCCAAATCCGAGTGGAAAAATTCCGCCCGGTCAGATGAAAAAAGCAACCGGAGCCAAGAGCGCTAAAGAATATGCTCCGGGACAAAACAAACCACATAAAGCGAAAGGCAAAAAGAACAAAAAGAAATAATCAAGATCCGGGGAAGTTTCTCCGGATTTTTTTTGTTGTCGAGAAAATTCTCTGTTAATCATCCTCCGCGAAACTGGGGAAAATGAAAACGTCACGAAAAGCCAACCCGGAACGGGTTGAATATTTATAAAGCAAAAAATCCTGACAGATTTTCAAAATCTGTCAGGATTATAACTTCGAACTTCCGTCTTCGGACTTTTTTATATATAGCTTTCAATCGGTTCGCAGGTGCAAACCAGGTTGCGGTCGCCGTAGGCATCGTCAACGCGGGCTACCGGGGGCCAGTATTTGTTTTCCTTCAGCCAGGCCAGCGGGAATACGGCTGTCTGTCGGCTGTAGGCGTGGTTCCATTCGTCGGCAGTTACCACATCCGAGGTGTGCGGCGCATTTTTCAGCGGATTATCTTCCTTGTCCATTGCGCCGGAAGCTACGGCCTGAATTTCGTTGTAAATGGTGCTCAGCGCTTCAATGAAACGATCGAGTTCCTGTTTCGATTCGCTTTCGGTTGGTTCAACCATCAGTGTTCCGTGAACCGGGAACGACAGGGTTGGCGCGTGGAAGCCATAATCCATCAACCGTTTGGCAATGTCGCCTTCGGTAATTCCGGATGAAGCTTTCAGGTGACGGCATTCCAGAATCATTTCGTGTGCCACGCGGCCATTTTCGCCGGTGTACAGAATTCCGTAGGTATCTTTCAAAGCATTGGCAATGTAGTTGGCATTCAGGATTGCCATTTCCGAAGCACGTTTCAATCCGTCGGCACCCAACATTTTGATGTATCCGTAGGTAATTGGCAGCACCGA
>CAYRBM010000085.1:0-23143 GCA_964422425.1 uncultured Odoribacter sp. | reverse complement strand
CTCTATAAATCGAACCCGCTTTCTTACGAGAAGGTGGGTTTTTTATATTCAGGAAATGAAACAACCCTAACTTTGTGACAAGATTCGGCAAAAATTACCCTAACTTTGTGACAAGTCAGTAAATTGGATTGGCCTAAGTTGCTGACAGATAATAAATAAATCATAATTCAATGGCTGAAGAAAATTTAATAACCCCTTCTCGTGGCAATCGCTACCTTTCCTGGATTCTTCGCGGCTTTTTATTTTTGGTTGCCCTGTTTTTTATGCTGTTTTCGTTCGATGTGTTTTCGATGGACGGAACATTTCTCCAGAAACTGGGAGGTTTTTTCATGCACAACCTTTTTACCATCTTCATGCTTTTGGTTTTGTGGCTGGCCTGGAAACGCGAAAATCTCGCCGGGATTTTGCTACTGGCTATGAGTCTTTGCATGATCTTCCTTTTTGGCCCAACCGGTATTCGTAGCGGCACTTGGCTGATGATCAGTCTGCCAGCCATAGTTGGCTTACTTTTTCTGGGTAATTTTTACCTGATAAAAAGCCCAAAGTAGTTCCTCGACTTTCGGAGAATAAACCTTAGTCGTGTTGTGCGACAGCACGGAGCAGGATAGTTGTTGTTCGATTTTCAGTATTTTCGACCTTCGGAAATTAAACTTAAACCCAATGAACGCAAAATTAACCTTTCTGTTCCTGTGTGTTCTTTCGTTGTTCTCCCCGGCTTTGCAAGCGAAAGAGCAGAATAATAACCTCAAATTGTGGTACAACCAATCCGCCCAAAAATGGACGGAAGCTTTACCCATCGGGAACGGCCGCCTGGGCGCCATGATTTTTGGTGGTGTCGAGAACGACCGGATTCAGTTCAACGAAGAGACTTTATGGACCGGCTCGCCAACCGATTATGCCCACAAAGGTGCCCATCAATACCTGGGGCAAATCCGGCAATTGTTGTTTGATGGAAAGCAGAAAGAAGCCGAAGAACTGGGGATGAAAGAGTTTATGGGAGTACCGGTTCGCCAACGTACCTACCAGGCATTCGGCGACTTAATCCTGCACTTTCCGGGCCAGTCGAAATTCACCGGCTATCGCCGGGAGCTTGATTTGAAAAATGCTGTTCATCGAGTTTCCTACCAAGCCAACGGAGTTAGCTACACCCGCGAATATATTTCGTCAAATCCTGATCAGATTATTGCCATCCGACTGACCGCCGATCAAAAAAAGGCACTTAATTTCTCCATGTCGATGGATGCCCTGCACGAGGCTAAAACAGTGAGTGTTTCAGGAAATACTTTAACGCTGAATGTTCAGGTGAAAGATGGGGCTTTGCGCGGTGTTGCGTCGGTAAAAGTGACGACCGACGGAACCTTTAAAGCGGAAGGAAATCAGCTTTCGGTTTCCGGAGCTAAAACAGCAACCATTTATCTGGCTGCCGCAACCAATTACATCAGCTACAAAGATGTGAGCGGCAATCCGGAGCAGAAAGTCCAGCAAAACCTTGCCAAAGTTGAAAAGAAAAAATTCGATCAGGTATTTACTGCGCATTTGGCCGACTATCAGAATCTGTTCGGACGTTTCGATGTTCAGTTCACGGAAAACGAGCGGGTGAATTTACCTACGAACGAACGAATCATTGAATTCAATAAAACGCCCAACGACCCGCAATTGCTGGCTTTGTACATTCAATACGGACGCTACCTGTTGATTTCGAGTAGCCGGCCCGGAACACAGCCCGCCAATCTGCAGGGAATCTGGAACGATCAGCTTGCTCCGGCGTGGGATAGCAAGTGGACCGTGAATATCAATACCGAAATGAATTACTGGCCGGTGGAAGTGGCCAATCTTTCGGAATGTCAGGAACCGCTTTACGCGATGATTGCCGACTGTTCGGAAACAGGGAAAAACGTAGCCAAAGAACATTACAATGCAACCGGCTGGGTGCTGCACCATAACACCGACATTTGGAGGGGAGCTGCGCCAATTAATGCGTCGAATCACGGCATCTGGGTAACCGGAGGCGCCTGGCTGAGCCTTCACCTTTGGGAACATTACCAGTTTTCTCAGGATCAGGAATTCTTGAAAAATAAAGCGTATCCGTTGATGAAAGGTGCTGCAGAGTTTTTTACCCAGTTCCTGATTAAAGATCCAAAGACCGGATACCTGATCAGCACACCATCCAATTCTCCGGAGAATGGAGGGCTTGTGGCCGGTCCTACGATGGACCACCAGATTATCCGTTCGTTGTTCAGGGCCTGCATTGAATCTGCTCAAATTCTGGGAACCGATCAGGCATTTGCAGGCAAGCTGAAAGAAATGCTCCCGAAAATTGCTCCCAATCAAATCGGGAAATACGGGCAGTTGCAGGAATGGATGGAAGATAAAGATGACCCAAAAAACAAGCACCGCCATGTTTCGCATTTGTGGGGAGTTCACCCCGGAAATGAAATCAACTGGAAGGAAACTCCTGAACTGATGAAAGCTGCCCGCCAGTCGCTCATTTATCGTGGCGACGACGGAACGGGCTGGAGCCTGGCGTGGAAAATCAATTTCTGGGCGCGCTTTCTCGACGGAAACCATGCCTACGAAATGATTAAATTGCTGTTCCGTCCGGTTCAGATTGAAAATACAGTTTATACCGGAGGAGGCGGTTCGTACACCAACCTGTTCGATGCCCACCCGCCATTCCAGATTGATGGTAATTTTGGTGCTCCCGCCGGAATGATCGAAATGCTGGTACAAAGTCAGCTCGGCACCATCGATATTTTGCCGGCTCTGCCCGATGCTCTTCCTTCAGGAAAAATTGCAGGAGTGTGCGCCCGTGGAGGGTTTGAACTGACGTTTGAGTGGCAAAACGGGAAATTGCAAAAACTGCAGGTTTTGTCGAAAGCCGGACAAAAATGTAGCCTGAATTACGCCGGAAAATCAGTCGAATTCGATACCGAAAAGGGCAAAGTTTATTCGTTCGACGGAACACTAAAAAAGATTTAAGACACTGGCAATGGCGCAGTATCTTTTTTGCCTGCGCCTTTGCCTGGTCAAATGAATTTCTCCACTTTTGCAATCGAATAGTCAATCACAACTAATCAATCAACGATGTTTCAGGTAATCTGGGAGTTGAAAGTCAAATTTAAAGAGCGCGACAAGTTTGAGGCATTTTACGACCCGAAAGGCGAATGGGTGAAATTCTTCAGCAAATCGTCGGAGTACATCGGAACCGATGTCTTGGAGAGCGGTGAGGGTGACGGCACTTTTCTGGTGATCGACGAATGGTCAACAGAAGAAGCATTTCAGGAATTTATCAGCATCAACAAACCCGCTTACGATCAATTGGAAGAAAAAGCCAAGTCGGCCAGCCGCACCAAAAAGCGCATTTGGATTAGCCTGAATCCGGAAGAAGATGAATAGTTTCATGTTCCAAATTCCAGGTTCCAAGTAATCTGAAGTTTGGATATTGAGAGTTACCGTAATGGCTTTTCTTTGAAAATGTAACCTTATTCTTTCCAACCTGAAACTTGAAACCTGAAACTTTGAACTTCTTTATGCCCCATTATACCCACATCCTTTTTGATCTCGACGGAACGCTCACCGACCCGCGACTGGGAATCGGCAATTCGTTGAAATATGCTCTCCGGCAAATGCAAATCGATGGCTACAGCGACGAAATTCTCGAACGATTTGTTGGCCCGCCACTTCAGGAAGGTTTTCGCACACAGTTTGGCATGAACGACCGGCAGATTGCTTTGGCAGTCGAACATTTCCGAAACTATTTTGGCGAAAAAGGATTGTTCGAAAATCAGCCATATCCCGGCATTCTGGAATTGTTGGAAGAGTTGCATTTCGCCGGAAAGAAAGTTTTTCTGGTTACCTCGAAACTTGAAAAGTACGCCCGGATGATTGTTCGCCATTTTGAATTTGACCGCTACCTCGATGGGCTGATTGGTGCAGAACCTACCGGAAAACATTCGGCTAAGGGACAGCTCATTGCCCGTTTGATGGAACAGGAACGCATCGCCGAATCTCCTTCAGTAGTGATGATTGGCGATACCCATTACGATTTGACCGGCGCTAAAGAAAACAACATTTCAGGAATTGCCGTGACTTACGGATTTGGAACTCCCGAATCGCTGGAAGCCTGCAATCCGGATTATCAGGTCGATTCGGTGGAAGAATTGGCCGAATTGCTGCTTGGATGACAGAAGGATTGAATAACAGAAGGATTGAATTTGAAGATAAGGTTACCAGGATGCGTGTTTAACCCGTAACACGAAACTCACAACAATTTTTTGACAACGATATCGGATTAATTTTTTCTTTATCTTGAATGCCTGATTCGAAGCGATTTGTCATGGGAAATTCAACAAAGAAAAAATGGTTTGTTATCCTGAATCCACATGCCGGTTCGGGAAGGGGTAAAAAAGATCAGGAAATGCTGATCAATTTGCTCACCAAAAAAGGGTTCCACTTCAAACTAGCCGTTTCGGAATTTCCCAAACATACCATCCAACTCACCATTCAGGCTATAGAAAAGGGTTATCGCGAATTGATTGTGGCCGGGGGCGACGGAACTCTGAATGAAGTTGTTAACGGTATCTATTCGCAGTCAAGTTGCTCTCCTGCTGAAATTATAGTTGGAGTTATTCCCGTTGGCACCGGCAACGACTGGATCAAAACATTTGGTGTGCCCAATCACTACAAAGAGGCTATCAAAATTCTGAATAAAGGCGAAACTATACAACAGGATATCGGGCGCGTGAGTTTTTCCGAAAATGGGCAGGCGAAAACCTGCTATTTTGCCAACATGGCGGGCTTCGGCTTCGACGCAATGGTTGCCCAAAAAACCAACCAGATGAAAGACAAAGGGCGCAAAGGAATTAGTCTTTACCTTCAGGCGCTGGGCGTTAGTTTTTTCAAATACAAAACCTTCCGAACTAAAATTGTCATCGACGATCAGGAGATCAACGACTTCATCTTTCTGGCCAGCATTGGTATTGGCAAATTCAATGGCGGCGGCATGATGCTGGCGCCTGACGCCGATCCTACCAATGGTATTTTCCAGGTCACTGTTATCCGTAAGGTCGGACTGTTCGCCGTTTTGCGCAATCTGGCGGGCCTCTACAACGGAACGTTTGTGAAAGACCCGCGCGTATCGATTCACGAGGCACGGCGCGTTTCCATCAGCTCAGAAAAAAACATCTCGGGCGAAGCCGATGGTGAGATTCTGGGTGATAATAAATTCGAAATCGATATGGTTTCTCAAAAATTAAGCGTAATTTATAATCCTGAAAAATATCTGAAGTTTAACTGACGGTTTTAGGCACGGTCAGCAAAACTTTCAGACTTAAAAAACAGTTTTTCTGATAAACTTAAAATCTAACAAGTATGAAGTTAATTAGCGAATTTAAAGCTTTTGCCATGCGCGGCAATGTGGTCGATATGGCAGTGGGTATCATTATTGGTGGTGCCTTTGGTAAAATTGTAAGTTCGGTGGTTGCCGACGTGATTATGCCTCCAATTGGGCTGCTGCTCGGCGGTGTCAAATTTACTGACCTTAAAATCGAGCTGAAACCAGCCGTACTTGATGCCGCAGGGGCTGTTCAAACCGCAGCTGTTTCGATTAACTACGGAAACTTCCTGCAAACTACCGTAGATTTTCTGATTATTGCTTTTGCTATTTTCATGATGATTAAGGCAATGAACAGCCTGAAGAAAAAAGAAGAGGCTCCCGTTGAAGCTCCGGCCCCTCCGCCGCCCAGCAAGGAAGAAATTCTGCTGACTGAGATCCGCGATATTTTGAAAAACAAATAATCACCCGGTGTAAAAAGGAGCAAGACGATATCAAAGAATGTCGTCTTGTTCCTTTTTGCCTTGGTTCACTATCTTTGGCTGCAATATTCAACTGAAACATCATGATCGTTCCACCATTCCTGAGCCCCGGCGACCGCATCCGAATCGTTGCACCGGCAGGTAAAGTACAAAAGGATAAAGTTCTTCCGGGTATCGAACTACTGCGCGACGAAGGATTTGAAGTCATCCTTGGCCGGAATGTGCTCAATCATCAGTTTCAGTATTCGGGGACCGATCAGCAACGTTCCGACGACTTGCAGGAAGCCATCAATGATCAGGAGGCAAAAGCAATTATTTGTGCCCGTGGCGGATATGGAACAGTCAGGTTACTTGAAAAACTGGACTTTTCGCCATTATTGAAGAATCCCAAATGGCTGGTAGGCTTCAGTGATATAACGGTACTTCATTCGGTTTTAAATAAACTTGGGCTGGCCAGTATTCATAGTGCAATGCCCGGTTTTTTTCTCGAAAACAAAAAGCCCACCCGCAGCTTTTTTTCTTTGATGGAACTGCTTCGTTCGGGTAAGTCGCAAATCGAAACTCCTTCCAGTGCGCGGAACCGGCGCGGAATTACTTCCGGAGAATTGGTAGGAGGAAACCTTTCGCTGATCTACAGCCTGCAGGGTACACCCTGGCAGCTCGACACGAACGGCAAAATTCTGTTGATTGAAGATGTTGGCGAATATTTGTATCACCTCGACCGAATGATGCAAAACATGCGATTGGCCGGACAACTCAAAAATCTGGCGGGATTGGTCGTCGGCGGTTTTACTGAAATGAAAGACAATGAAAGTCCGTACGGAAAAACTGTCGAGGAGATTATTCTCGAATCGGTGAGCGATTACCGATTCCCGGTTTGTTTCGATCTGCCGGTAGGGCATATCCCTAAAAATTTATCGCTGATGCTTGGAGCAAACTATCAACTCGAAGTTGGAGAATACTGTCGGCTATCCATCCTGAAATCATGAGCAAAGCAAAAGAGTTAGGCAACAAAGGCGAGGAAATTGCAGTTGCCCATCTGAAATCAATTGGTTACGAAATCCTGCATTTGAACTGGTTCTCGCATCATCTGGAATTAGACATTGTTGCCCGCGATGGGAACGAACTGGTGATTGTTGAAGTGAAAGCCCGAAGCTCCGAATCTTACGAACACCCATCCGAAGCGGTTTCCAACCGAAAAATCAGATTTCTGGTCAATGCGGCAGAAGCCTATATTCAGGAGCATAATATCAATCTCGATACCCGGTTCGATATTATTTCAATTGTATTTATGGGTGGCACGTTTGATCTGGAACACTTTAAAAATGCATTTTATCCGCCAATTGGGTAGGATACTTAGAGAAGATGTTTTTTTAAGATAGCCAGTAAAATATCAATATCGATGGGTTTGGTAATGAATTCATCGCAACCACTGCTGACGGCACTTTCTTGAACCGAAGGCAGCGCATAAGCAGTCTGAACTATAACAGGAATTTCAGGGATGAGTTCTTTAATGCGGCAGGTAGCCTCCAGACCATCCATTCCCCGTAGCCTAATGTCCATTAAAACCAAATCGATTTCGGAGTTTTCTTTGATCATATCGATGGCTTCTATGCCATCTTTTACGAAAAACAGGTTTGCCTGAGTTTTTTTTAAGGCCTTTTCAAAAAAAAATTGATTCACGGTTTCGTCTTCAACAACCAGGATTGTTTTACCGATAAAGTTATACTCCATACCTTTATTTGTCTTGTTGAGATTAGGCTTACAAAAGTATTAAAAATCAATCAAACAAAAGCTTTTAAGCTTAATATTATTCATAATACTTTTTAATCTTATATACTTTTTTGCTAAACGGGTTCTTTTGTTCAGGTTTCAATATGACAGGCAGAATGTTGAAAAGTTCAATCGCGGAGGCATATTTAGTTAGATTCCTAGTTCCTTCAGGGCATTATAAATACTGTTCATTTCAAATCCCCGGCTCATGGCAAAACGCACAAGCTTATTTCTTCGGTCGAACTGATCTTTTCCTTTGATCGATTTGGCTTTTTCCGACAGAAGCTGACGAAGTTTTTCAGCGTAACTATCTTCATTCAATTCTTCCATGGCAAGCTCAATAATTTCGTGCGGAATTTGCTTTGAACGTAGCATATATTCTATTTTTTGCCGACCCCACCGATTAAATCGAAATTTATCCTTCGCATAAGCCCGGGCGAAGCGCTCCTCATCAATATACTTTTCGTCCAGTAACTTTTTCAAAACCGGAACAAGTTGATCATCTGAAAGCTCCCACTGCCTGAGCTTTTCCCGAATCTCTGACGTACATTTTTCTGATCGGCTGCATAAAAATGCAGCTTTATTGAAGGCCGATAGTTGTGCAGGAGTTAGTTCCACCGATGTTAAAATTTGACTAAAGATACAAAAATCGGGGGTTCGGCGGAAGTCTGCAAGCTACACATGAATTTTCAATATTAAGCCAAATTTAATTTAGAGGAACCGCATTTACGAATTCGAACTAAAAACTAATTTGTTCGATTAAATTATTTTTCTTTGTGGCAGAAATTGTTTAGCCATGAATTTACGAATTAAAAAATCGGGTTTGGAGTTACTGGTTTTTCTCTGTAGCGCTTCCGTCTTCGCGCAGAATCAGAGTCCAAAAACCCTGACTTTTAGCGAAGCTTTTGAGCAAATGAATGCGGCCAGTCATGTGTTGAAACGTGCTGATCTGGAAATTAATGAGAAAGTGGCTGATCGCAAAGCCTCAATAGGCCTTCATGCTCCGCGTGTTTTTGTAACTGCCAATGCCATTCAAATGGCCGATCCGCTTACACTCGACTTAACTCCTGTTCGCGATGCCATCAATCCACTTTACGAAGTTCTGGGGAAATACGGTAATTTCTCCGGAGTTCCAAATCCCGATCCGGCAACTTCAGGCGTAATGCCCACTTTGCCCGACAACGTGAGCACCCAGGTTCTTCGTAATAAAATTCAGGAAGGGCAGGCGAAGATTAATGCAGCCGAATGGGATAAAATGATTCAGGAGGAGCGTTTTGCAGCGGTCAATGTGAATATGATCTGGCCTTTATACACCGGAGGAAAAATCAATGCGGCCAATTCAGCCTCCAAAATTTACGAAGAAGAAGCAGGATTGGAGAAGCAGCAAAGGAAAGGCGAACTGCTGAGCGAACTGGCTACACGTTACTACGGATTGGTTTTGGCTGAACAGGCTTGCAAAGTTCGCCAACAGGTTGCCGATGCCATGAAAAAACATTTGTTCGACTCGGAAAAGCTTAGTGAACAGGGCCAGATTGCACGGGTTGAGTTTCTGCATGCACAGGTTGCCTTGGCAGATGCTGAGCGCGAATTGAAAAAGGCGAAGCGTGATGTTTCGATCATTGAACGGGCTTTGCAAAATACGCTTGTTCTTGGTGATAGCATCAATCTCTCACCGGCAAGTCCGCTTTTCATGCTAAAAAAATACGATTCGGAAGACTATTTTATTAACCTGGCACTTGCCAATAATCCACAATTGCGGCAGGTTGAATCGAAAAAAGAATTGGCTTCGCTCGGGATGAAACTTGAAAAAAGTAATTACCTGCCTACCGTTGCGTTAACGGGAACTTATGACCTGGCAAGCAAGGATTTGTCGCCTTATGTTCCGGATTGGATGGTCGGAGTTGGACTGAACTGGTCGCTTTTTGAAGGGAATGCCCGAACCCGAAAACTTCAGGCCGCCCGGTTCAAAACCGAACAGGTGGAACAAGCCGGATTGAAAGCGGAAGAGGATGTGAAAACCATCATCCGAAAATTGCATCAACAATTGGGTATGCAGGTTGAGCAGTTAGAAGAGCTGGATAAAACCCTTGATTTTGCCAGAACTTATGCTGAAAGTCGTGAAAAAGCTTTTCGCGAAGGTCTGTCAACATCAACCGAATTGGTCGATGCCAATTTACTGGTTGCCAAAGTAAAGATAGACCGGTTGCAGGCTTTTTACTCGTACGATGTTACTCTGGCAACTTTGCTTCAGATTTGCGGAGTCCCCGAGAAGTTTGTAGCCTTTCAAACCAGCGGGGACGCTGTTTCAGAAATTTTTTAATCATCATAGAACATGAACAAGACAAGAAATTTTATTATCGGTCTGTTTTTCACTGCCGTACTGATTTTCCTGTTGTACACCACCTGGATTATTACCCGGCCGCTTCCGCTGGAAGTTCAGGGGGAGATTGAAGCTACTCAGATTCGGGTGGCCTCTAAAATTCCGGGCCGTATTGACAGTATCGCGGTGAGGAAAGGTCAGCAAGTAGCCAAAGGCGACTTTCTTTTTTCGATCAGCAGTCCCGAAATTGACGCAAAACTAATGCAGGTTACCGCCTTGCGAAATGCGGCTCAGGCTCAAAGTTTGAAGGCTCAAAACGGCGCACAGGCCGAAGACATTGCCGCTGCTTACAACCTTTATGTGAAGGCAGAAGCGGCTGCCCGCCTTTACGAAAAGACTTTCCAGCGTGTCGAGAATCTCTTCAGGGATGGTGTGGTTTCGGAACAAAAGCGCGACGAAGCCGAAACACAGGCGAAGGCGGGTCGCGAAACAGCCAATGCTGCCAAAGCCCAATGGGAAAAGGCTGTAAAAGGCGCACGTTTTGAAGACAAACGATCGGCGCAGGAACTGGTTAATCAGGCTGAAGGAGGAATTAAAGAAGTGGAAGCCTATTTGGCCGAGACTCAGGTAAAAGCTCCGGCTGCAGGAGAAGTCTCCAATTTGGTTTCGGAACGTGGAGAGCTTGTCCCAACCGGTTATCCGGTTATTACGCTGATCAATCTTCAGGATTGCTGGGCCACGCTTTTTGTGCGCGAGGATTTGCTGGCCGACATCCGGATGGGAAGCGAGATTAAAGCCACTATCCCTGCACTTGGCAACAAGGAAACTACGCTAAAAGTAAATTATATCAGTCCACTGGCCGATTTCGCAACCTGGAATGCCACTAAAACTTCAGGTGGATTCGATATGAAATCGTTCGAAATTCATGCGGTTCCAACAGCTCCGCTCGAAGGACTTCGTCCGGGAATGAGCGTTTTGGTCAACTGGAAACAGTTTAGATAGTGATCAGTGGTTAGTCTCAGTCTGCAGAGAGCCTTGACTTAGGGTATTGGTTATTGGATATTCTTCTGATTGATAATTTTTTAATGAAGAAAAAGCAAAATATAGCATCAAATACAGCGGGAAAGAGTGAATCGTTCTTTCGAACGAACCCCTTTTTCAAGGTCTTTTTTCGCGAAATCGACCGGATGGCCGGATCGACCATTTACCTGTTTACCACGCTGATTGGTCCGCTGATTTCGTTCATCATTTTGCTGTCTATTTTTTCTGATGGTGTCCCTCGAAATCTGCCGGTAGGTATTGTTGATCAGGATCATACTCCTTTGTCGCGAAAAATCGGAATGTGGGTGGGGGCAACTTCTGAAGCAGAGGTTGTGGCTCATTACCCAAATGAGCAGGAAGCTTATCGGCAAATGAAAGCAGGGGAAATTGATGCAATTCTTATCATTCCGGAAGGGACTGAGAAAAACATTCTGAAAGGCACGGGAGAAACTATTCAAGTTTTTATTAACAATTCAAACATCCTGAAGGGCGGGTTCTTACAGAAAGGAATTTATAAATCGCTGGCCACGCTTTCGGGCGGAATAAAACTCCAGGTTGCCCAAAAAAGTGGGTTGAGTGATGTTCAGGCCAAAGCGAAAATTCAGCCGGTCAGATTGCAGCAGCATGTGCTTTTCAATCCCTTCGGAAATTATTCGTATTTCTTGCTCTCGGCACTTTTACCACTGATGATTGTGGTTTTCACGCTGCTTTCCGTCGTTTTTGCGGTGGGTATCGAAGTGAAAGAAGGAACAGGCCCCGATTGGCTTCAACAAGCCGATGGAAGCCTGATTGTAGCATTAACCGGAAAGTTGGTGCCTTATACTTTGCTGATGTTCATCAATGTAATGGTTATGAACGTGATCATGTTTGTACAAATGGGCACTCCATTGCAGGGAAGTTTCTTTTTCCTGCTAATCTCCGAAGTTTTCCTGATTATGACCTATCAGTTGCTGGCTGTTTTTCTGATTGCCGCAACTGCCAATCTGCGGCTCGGACTTTCGCTGGCAAGCGCCTATTCCATGATGGCACTAACCTTTTCAGGACTAACTTTTCCGCAGTTTGCCATGCCTCTGGCTGCACGTATTTTCTCGTATATCTTCCCGTTTACCTATTGGATTAAAATCTTCATTTCGCAGGCTATGCGAGGGGAAGCGATTACCCACGCGCTGATTCCGCTGGCTTCGTACCTGCCGTTTATTTTGCTTTCGGTGGCATTTCTTCCACGGTTAAAACGCCTGCTGAAAGAGGAAAAATTTTGGGGTAAAATATAAATTCTGGTTGAAAAATAAATACTACGCAGCAACACGAAAAGAGATTAAAGTACATGTTCAGAAAAATTAAAAAAGGGTTGGAAATGGCGGGCCTGTTTTACCGTGAAGAACTTCGGAATATTCGCCGCGATGCAGGTGCTCTCCTTATTTTGGTGGGTGCCATGATGGTTTACCCGTTGGCCTATTCTGTTGGCTACAAAAACGAGGTGGTTCGCGAACTGAATACAACCCTTGTTGATTTGGACAAAACAACCACCAGCCGCCAGTTGATCCGCATGTTGAATGGCGCGGAGCAGATTGTGATCGGCCATGAGGCGATGAGCCTGGATGAGGCGAAAAACGATTTTTACAAAGGTAACTGTGGCGGAATTATTGTGATTCCTGATAATTTTGAAAAGGACATTCTTTCGGGCAAACAATCGAATGTGGCGGTTTTTGCCGACGGTAGCTATTTCTTGATTTACCGCCAGTTGATTGCCGGTTCGGTGCAAACCGTGGGAACATTCTCGGCTGGAGTGGAAATCAAAAAACTGATGATGGAAGGCAAAACATACGGGCAGGCTTTGTCGCAGTATGATCCGTTGAAGGCCGATCTGCATTTTTGGTTTAATCCGGCTTCAGCCTATGGGTCTTTTGTAATGCCCGGAATTATCATCATCATATTACAGCAGACACTTTTGGTTGGAATAGGCATGTTGGGAGGCACAGCAAAGGAGAAAAACCGAAGCAGTTTCATGGTTCCGGCTGATATGAAACAAGGAAGTGTTTTCCCAGTATTGTTTGGCAAAACTCTGTCGTATCTTACAGTTTACGCAGTTAACTGCCTGTTTACCATGGTCTGGATTCATTCCTGGTTTAATTACCCCAACCGGGGCAGTTATCTATCCGTTTTGATGCTGACTTTGCCTTATCTGCTTTCGATTATTTTCATGGGAATAACAATATCTGTACTTTTCAAGCGTCGCGAGTCGTCCATCATGTTTATGGTTTTTTTGTCGCCCATTGTGGTTTTCCTGAGCGGAATTTCGTGGCCAGCTTCATCGATTCCGTCTATTGTTTATTCGCTGGCGCATTTCTTCCCTTCCACCATTATGATTCCGGCCTATTTACGAATCCGAACCATGGGTGTTGGTATGAGTGACATCAGGCACGAATACTTCATGATGCTTTTGCAAACAGGATTCTATTTCTGCACGGCCGCTGTTGCACTGTATTTTTCGGCCAGGCAACAGGAAAAAATTAAATCTGATTAATGCGGGTCTATACTTTCATAGTCGCTTTTCTTTTTCATCAAAATTCTACCTGTATCCCAATGGTTGGCAGCACCGTTCCTGAAGGATTTTTGATGCTTTTCAAAACATAGCGGGTTCCGTTGTCCGCAGTCAGGAAATTTCCGTTGGCATCGGTTTCGCGAACGAGAATATCAGTTGATTGCGACTGAAAATTATACAGGTTTTGAATGTCGAGGTAAAACTTGAGGGTCGTATTTTTCAGGTAATACGACTTGTCAACCCGAATATCGAGCTGGTGAAATACGCCGAATCGGTTGGCATTCAGGCGCGAAGTGTCGAAATAAGGTCCGCCGGTCAGGTTCCACGCTTCAATCAGCGACGAGCGGTTCAAATCCCACGGAGTGTAGGGCAATCCGCCAACAAATCGGAAACGGCCACCCACCTGCCAGTTTCGTTTCAGCGCGGCGGTTCCGGTCATGCTTAAAATGTGCTTGCTATCCCACGACGAAACTAAATACTCTCCTTTTCCATCCTGAAATTCGCTTCTGACCAGCGTGTACGAAAGGTTCATGTTGTAGCCTTTGGGCGAACTGATACGTGCCTGAAATTCGGCGCCGTAAGCACGTCCTTTGGAGGTCGATGTCACTTCCTCATCGCCGATCACCCCAAAGTCGGCGCCTTTGTTGGCCAGCGAAATCTGATCGTTCACCGAGAAAGGATAATGCCGGTAGTTTTTCAGAAAGCCTTCGAGCGAAAACTGCATGGCAGTAGCCGGTTTAAATTCCAATCCGCCGATGTAATGATCGACTGATATGTACTTTAAGTCGTCTTTATTCACAAAAACATTGTTTTGCTGATAACCCAAAGCCGTGTACGAAGGCAACTGGAAATAGCGGCCAGTGTTCATATTCAGGCTCCATTTCGGGGCAATTAAATACGAAGCCGAAAGCCTGGGGGAGAATTGCTTCAGCAAATTATTCATGTTCGACGAATAGTTATTTCCGTCCATCCGGAATCCTGCTGAAACGGTTAACCGCTCGTCAAAAAACTCATGACTTACCTGTCCGAAAACAGCGTATTTAATCAGGCTTAAATCGGTGTCGTAATTCACATTCAGGATATTTCCGTTGTAAAACCTGCGCAACATGGAGCTGTTGGTGTATTTCGCAAAATCAATATTGGCACCAATATTGGCCTTGAAACCGTCCATGCGCATGTTGTTTTCGAACCTGATTTTATTCTCCTGCTCTTCCGAAAGGTAGTCGATGATTTTGTTGCTGGTAGAACTTTGATTGTTTTCGAGATATTTTACAATGCTGTTGTTGAGATGGCTGCGGCTAAAAACCACCGTTTGGTAACTGTTTTTCCTGAAATGTTTGTAAACCGCCCCAACAGTATAGCTCCACTGATTATTCTCCGGAAGCTGGCTCAAAATGTATTTCTGCTGATCGTCGGGATCTTTAATGTTGAGGTTTAACTTATTTACATCAATTGCACCCAATCCAACCAGAGTAAGTTCATTTTTGGCGTCGAAACGCGTGCGCACCTTGAATTGCATGTCGTTAAAAGTTGGCAAAAATGGCAGTTTAAGCGCACCAAATAAAAATTCGAGGTACGAGCGACGTGCCGATACAATGAACGAAGTTTTATCGTTGACAGGTCCGTCGATGGTGGCCGAAACTTCCGAAGCGCCCAAACTTCCTTTGAATGTCAGTTTATCGCTGTTGCCGTCAACCTGCGAAAATTCGAAAATACCGCTCAAAGCATTGCCGCGGTTCGATGGAAATGCCCCGGAATAGTAATTCACTTCGCGAATCAGGTCGGCGTTCAAAATTCCAACTGGGCCGCCTGAAGCGCCTTGTGTAGCAAAATGGTTGATGTTCGGGACCTCCACTCCATCCAGATAAAAACGGCTTTCCGACGGGCCTCCGCCCCGGATAATAATATCATTTCTGAACGAGGGCGTAGAGAGAACTCCTGCAAATGACTGAATTACCTTTGAAATATCGCGGTTGGCTCCCGGACTCTTTTCAATCTCGGCAATGCCAATGGTTTTGAGCGAAACCGGACTTTCTTCGGTTTTGCGGTAGGGTGTAGCCTGCACAGTAACTTCTTCAATTTGAGTATCCTGACTTTCAAGCTTTATTTCGACAAAGGCCACACGGGCATTGCTTAACTCAACCTGCGATGAAAGGGCCGTTTTGTAGCCCACAAACGACGCCTGCACCCGAACGAATCCCGGATTTAATCCGGCAAACTGAAAATTACCGTCGATATCGGTGATGGCGCCAATGGTTGTTCCGGTGATAATTACATTCACAAACGGAAGTGGATCGTTATTTACAGCATCCAGCACTTTGCCTTTCAAAACGGCCTGCTGCGCCCAAAGGCTGTGACTTACAATCAATAAAAGGGTGAAAAATAGGATGGTTCTGCGTATCATGTTATTGTTTTTTTTCTGCACGAATAGTTAAAAAAATCTCTTTTGCTGTGGTTAGTGAACTTAAATCAGTCGATAAACTTCCGTCGTCGCCCGAATAATGGCCATGCCCAATGGGATTCAGGAAAACAGGCGCATTGAAACTTTCAGGATCAATTGTTGCGGCATAAACCAGCGACGGCTGAAGCGACGCAAAGTAATCCATATCTCCCGGAAATTTATTGTTCGACCAGAAAGAATTTGAATCCCACGCCTGATTAATTTCAAGCATCAGTCTTATTTTTCCTGAAGGTTTTTGTGTAAGCGAAGTGTTCAGCACGAAACCGGTTTTTGGGGTAGCGCCCGAAATGGCATCAGGAACCGCTGTTTCGGGCGAAGGTGTGTATAAACCATCGGACGCCTTGATGTTGCGTTTGTGCGACCAATAGGGCAAAGCAGCCGGACGTCTCACTTCCCCGGGAATGGTGTTCCATTTTCCGGGAGCAATTTCGCTGTGCTGAAAAACGCCTTTCGCGATAAAACGTGTCACAAACAGTGTTTCAATGTAATTTCCCTCCAAATCTTCTACCCAAAAGGCAAAAGTGGGATAATTGAATGCCGGGCCTTTATGAACTTCGATGGTAATCGGGAAATTTTTTGCAGCCTGATTGCTGCTTATTTCCTGCTTTGCTTCGTCTTTCCCCCGCTGCGAAACGCACGACGTGAGCAAAACTATACTGATAAAAATCCAATTCTTCATTGTTTCTGGCTTTTTGTTTAAAGTTGATTTGCGATAGTTAAACAAGATGGTTGATGTAAAGTTTAGCCAACCCGTTTGTTTTTTATAATATTGCTTAAAATTTTAAGTTATGAGACTGGTTATTCAACGGGTAAGTTCGGCTTCGGTGGAAGTGGAAGATTATGTGGTTGCCGAAATTCAGGCGGGCCTGCTGATATTGCTTGGTATTGAAGAGGCCGACACAAAAGAGGACATTGACTGGTTGGTGAAAAAGACCTGTCAGCTGCGCATTTTTAACGATGCCGAGGGAGTGATGAATCTGTCCATTCAGGATATTGGCGGAAAAATCATTTTGGTAAGCCAGTTTACCTTACATGCCTCAACAAAAAAGGGGAACCGTCCGTCGTACATTCGGGCAGCCCGCCCCGAAACAGCCATTCCGCTGTATGAAGAAATGATCGATGAATTCAAAAAAGCGCTGGGAAACAAGAAAGTTGAAACCGGCATTTTTGGCGCCGATATGCAGGTTTACCTCGTAAACGATGGCCCCGTAACGATTATTCTGGATTCGAAGAACAGAGATTTTTAGTCATTGATCGTCATTTGCTTTGCGTCATTCGTTGTAAGGGCAGCGTCAACAAAGAATGACTATCAATGACAAATAATGACCATTTATACTTTTACAAACAAAATCTCAAAATATGACGACAAAAGAAGTCTCCCTTCCTGAAGCCCAACAGATGGTCGATCACTGGATCAAAACATTTGGCGTGCGCTACTTCAGCGAGTTGACCAACATGGCTATCCTCACCGAAGAAGTAGGCGAACTGGCGCGCATCATGGCTCGAACTTACGGCGATCAGTCGTTTAAGAAATCGGACGAAGGCAAAAACCTGGCCGACGAAATGGCCGATGTGCTGTGGGTGTTGATTTGTCTGGCCAACCAAACCGGAGTCGATCTGAACGACGCATTCCTGAAAAACATCGAAAAGAAAACCAGCCGCGACAAAGACCGGCACCAAAACAATGAAAAGCTCAAGTGATTCGGGTTGCGAGATTCGAGTTACGAGTTTAACACGCAACCCGTAACCCGCAACAATTTAACAAATAACAATTTAACACTAGAAGAATATGTCCATCGAAACTTGCCCGTTATCTCTGGAAGATATCCAATCGGAGTTGGAAGCTATCCGCGAAATTGCAGCAAAAAACAACAGCAAAAAAATGCTGGAAAAGGCTCTGTCGTGCATCGATCTCACTACTCTGAATTCAACCGACACTTATCAATCGGTTGGCGTTTTTACTGAAAAAGTGAACAGCTTCGGCAACGCATTCCCCGGAGTTGCCAACGTGGCGGCCATTTGTGTTTACCCCAACATGGCCGAAACAGTGAAGGCAACGCTGAAAGTTGCCGGAGTGCATATTGCTGCCGTTGCCGGTGGTTTTCCGTCGTCGATGACGTTTACCAACCTGAAAATTGAAGAAGCCCGCATGGCTGTTGCAGCCGGGGCCGACGAAATCGATATTGTCGTCCCGTTGTGGGCATTTCTGGCCAACGATTTCGAAACCTGTGCCAACGAAATCTCAGCCATTAAAAAAGCCATCGGCAATGCGCATCTGAAAGTCATTCTCGAATCCGGAGTTTTGAATGTTGACCAAATCTGGCAAGCTTCCATTTTATCCATTGAGGCCGGAGCCGATTTCATCAAAACATCAACCGGAAAGTTGCCACAAGCCGCCACGCCCGAAGCCGCTTTTGTGATGTGTCTGGCCATCAAACAGCATTTCGAGGAAACCGGAAAGAAAATCGGGTTTAAACCAGCCGGAGGAATCGTAACTCCGGAAGATGCCATTTTGTATCTAACTATTGTTCAGGAAATATTGGGCGACGAATGGCTTACGCCCGAATTGTTCCGCATTGGAGCCAGCCGTTTGGCCAACAACCTGCTCGAAAAAATAACCGGTCAACCCGCAAAACATTTCTAAGCCCGGCGCTGTTTTATTCAGCAAAACTCAAAATTCAATTAAAAACAAATTCATTATGGCACAAATTACATTAAAAGGAAACGCAATACAAACCATCGGCGAACTTCCGGCAAAAGGAACAAAAGCTCCTGATTTTGAATTGATCAAGAACGATCTATCCAAAGTTTCGTTAAAAGATTTCGCCGGACAACGACTGGTTTTGAACATCTTTCCAAGTCTGGATACCGGAACTTGTGCAGCTTCTGTTCGTCAGTTCAACAAACTGGCTGCTGATCTGGAAAACACCAAAGTGCTTTGCATTTCGCGCGATTTACCTTTTGCACAAAGCCGTTTCTGCGGAACTGAAGGTATTTCGAACGCCATTACGGTTTCCGATTTTGCAACCGGCAAATTCGGTAAAGACTACCAGTTGGAAATTACAACCGGACCATTGGCCGCTTTGCATTCGCGTTCAGTAGTAGTTTTAGACGAAAACCACACCGTAGTTTACACTCAGCAGGTTCCTGAAATTGTGGATGAACCTGATTATGAAGCAGCATTGGCTTCGTTGAAATAAGAAAATCTCCTAAAATATCAGAGCCGGCAGTAGTTTTATTGCCGGCTTTTTTATTTCACAGTCGCCGGAAATGTATTTCATCCTTGTACAGTTTCAACAATAATCCGTCGAATGATGTTTCATTAGCAAATCAATTGAAATGCATTCTGTATTTGAAGAAAATATCAGCAAAATAGGCAAACCATATGCCGACCTGAAATTCCTGCTCGAATGTCTGGCAGAGGTGCTGGAAGCAACCAACGAAAAAGAATATCTCCAATACATTCCCTGGATCAACAGTAAGGTTCCGGCGCCATTGCCCGACCACCAATTGAAAGTTGTTCATTTGTATTCCATTAGTTTCCAGTTGCTTAATCTGTGCGAAACCAACTGGGCCGTTCAAACCCGGCGCCACAAACAGCAAAATCAGGGGCCGCAAAGCGTTAATGGCAGCTGGGCCAGTACGTTTGAGGAATTGAAAGGCGCAGGTTTAACTCCGGAAGAAATTGCTGAAGCCCTCTCACAAATTGAAGTTGAACCGGTGCTGACCGCCCATCCGACTGAAGCCAAACGGACGGTTGTCCTGAAATACTACCGCGAACTATACCTTCAGTTGGTGATGCTCGAAAACTCCATGTACACCAGCACCGAACGCCAGCAAATCAGGACAGAAATTAAGGAAATACTGACGCGGCTCTGGTTTATCGACGATATTTACCTCGAAAAACCACAAGTGGAAACCGAGCTTGAAAACGTGCTTCATTACCTGACGAAAGTTTTTCCGGAAGTGTTCGAATTGCACGATAAAACATTGGCGCAGGCCTGGAAAGAAGCGGGTTTCCCGGCCGAAATTTTTCATCAGAAACAAGTTCTTCCGCAAATTACACTGGGAACTTGGGTTGGTGGCGACCGCGACGGACATCCGCTGGTTACCCCCGAAATTACCAGGTACACGCTCGAGCGCCTACGCACCGAAGCACTGGTTTTAACGGCCCGGAAACTTTCATCGTTGGCTGATAATTTGAGCATTTATTCAGATCAAAAACAATTACCCGACGAGTTTCGGGAAGTTTTAACTCAATTGATTCGCCTTATTCCTGCCATTGCGGGTAATGTTCGTTTTGCATCGTCGTCGCACGAGCCATTCAAACAGTTTGTGTTGCTGCTGATTCAAAAATTGCCTGTCCGGCAAAATCTTTCAGGAACATCGTTTCTCGAAAACAATCAGTGGTCGTACACCAACTCCGGGCAACTGATTGCCGATCTCGAATTCCTTTCCCAGGCATTGTCCGCGTGGGGTGCGCCAACGCTGGCCCTGAATGAGGTCAATAAAACCATCCGTTTTGTCCGTAATTTCGGGTTTCATCTTGCCCACCTCGATATTCGTCAAAACAGCGAATTCTACCGAAAAGCTTTAATCGGGCTAATCGATGATTCGGGCATCAGTTCTGCTGTCATCAATGAGGAGAACCAGTTTAATCACGACTTTCTAGTTCGTGAAAGTCTGCAATACCGGCCTTTTACACACTCCTATCAGGGTCAGTCCGCCGAAACGGCCAACGTACTCGGATATCTGAGCGTATTGGTGCGGCACATCCAGAATTTTGGACCGTTTGCCCTTGGTTCGCTCATTGTGAGCATGACCAAATCGGGGAACGATTTGTTTACCTTTTACCTGTTAGCCCGCGAGGCTGGATTGTATGTGAAAACCGAAAATGGCCCGGCCTGTCAGTTGCCGGTTGTGCCTTTGTTCGAAACCATCGACGATCTGCACCGAGCGCCAGCCATTATGGATGAATTTCTTTCGCATCCGGTAACTCAAAACTCACTTCGGCTGATTATGAAGCGAAAAGGATACACGCGTCCGTTGGCCGAAATCATGATTGGCTACAGCGACAGCAACAAAGACGGCGGAATTTTGTCGAGTCTGTGGCACCTTTACGAAGCACAATACGAACTGGCCAAAATCGGCGAAAAGCACGGAGTCGACATCCGGTTTTTCCACGGAAAAGGTGGAAGTATCAGCCGGGGAGCCGGTCCAATTCACTGGTTCCTGAAGAGTTTGCCTTCCGACTCACTGCACGGAAAACTTCGGCTAACCGAACAGGGAGAAACCATCGAACGGAAATACGCCAACAAAGTCAACGCAGCATTTAATCTCGAGTTACTGGCTTCGGGAACACTACGGAACACCCTTTTGAATACGCACAAATACAATCCCGAATTATTTGAATTGATAGGTTTCATTGCACACGAAAGTTTTGATTCGTACAACGCACTAACCCGTCATCCGAGTTTCATCCGTTTTTTCGAACAGGCAACGCCAATCGACGTGATTGAAACGAGCAAAATAGGTTCCCGTCCAACAAGGAGGACGAACCAACGCACTTTGAACGATCTTCGGGCGATTCCGTGGGTTTTTAGCTGGACTCAAAGCCGAATCAACATCACCAGCTGGTTTGGCGTTGGAAGTACGGTAAAACTGTTGAAAGCGAATCATCCTGAAAAATATCTGCTGTTGAAACAACTCCTGAAATCAGATCCGTTTGTCAGGTATATCCTGACCAATGTTGATTCAGGACTGGCAGCCACCGATCCGGAAATCATCAGGAAATACGCTTCAATGGTTGAAGAAGAGGAAATCAGGAACGACATTCTGCCCATGATTCTGGATGAATATTTCCTAACCAAAGAATTATTGGCCGAATTGTTACAGCGCCCGTTTGAAGATCGTCGGGTAAACCATTATCATTCCACAAGGCTTCGCGCTGTTGCCCTCGACTTGATGCACCAGGTGCAAATTGATGTACTAAAAAGGTGGCGCGGGCAGAAAGAAGCCGGCACTCCGGACGTTACCAACCAACAAAACATTGTTTTGCTAAAAACCATTAATGCGGTTGCCAATGCCCTTGGATCAACCGGTTGAACACATTATTTTTAACTTAGCCGATCCGAAAAAACACATAAATATTTACTCCGTGCAAAAAATTATCAGTCAATACTTTGATGAATTCTCCACCATGTCGGAGGCATCACACAACGCAGTGCTCGAAATAGCCGAGCGCGAAGGCATTGAAATGAGCAAAATAATTGTGGCAACTTCGTTTTGCTTCGACGAATTGAACCACCAGCAAGCTAAAATGAACCTTCATTCGCCACACGGAACTTTTATCATGGGAGGTTTAGCGGGTTATCCGTTTGTTGGCGACATCGGTCTCACGGCCTTTGCCGACCACATTCCCGACGACGGTGCCGCACTGTTTATCTTCGGGTCGCACATCGGCATTTCGCGAACGGGTGAAGTGGGAAAAATTAAGCGCGTTGGCCAGCATCGGCACACCAACACCTGCGGGGCATTGATGATGGTGCAAAACCACGTTTTATCGTCCGAGATGCACGAAGTTAGTGCAGCAGATTATTCCGCCTTTCAGCCCGAATTTCTGGCATTGAAATTACTGCCGATGGCTGGCGAAATCAGAAAGGCTGAAGTTCCGATTCTGAAAACCACACATTTGGTTTACGATGAAATTGAAAATGAAATTCTGAAGCTGATCATCAACAACGAACGACTTCAGTCAAATTTTCCTGTATATATTTTGGGAGGAATCGTTATCAACACCGACGAAACACTGCCCAATTATTTTTCACAAAAAGTTTTCAGAAGGGTGAGATAATATAAGCCTCCTAATGATTTTACAGATTTTTATCAGACTTTTATATTGTTGATATTTTGGGTTTTAATCTGATCTTATCCAAAATAATAGCTTCTTTTTTAAGTCATATTTTATTTTCGGCGATTCGACTTTCTCCAAAGCGAAATCTGGATTCGGTTATTTTTAAGTATTAACGTATTTAACTAACTGAATATCTATTGCGTACAAATGTTACCTAATAATTAATAACATGACGTAGGTTGTTATTGAGTGGTATAAAAGCACTAATTTTGCCCCGATTTTTTAAACAGTTACATTTTATTATGGCAGAAAAATATAACAACCTATTTGCAGAATTTC
>CAYRBM010000084.1:0-23144 GCA_964422425.1 uncultured Odoribacter sp. | reverse complement strand
CAGTTTCTGCATTTCCTATGTCGCCGGCATGCCAGATTTCGTCAACAGGATCGAAAAAATTAAAAATTCGTGAACTTAGTGTTCCGTGGGTATCTGATAATAAACCGATTCGGCGCATGAGAAGTTTGATTAAGCCTGAAGCTAAAAATAAATTAATTTTGCAAAAAACAGAGAACAATGAAACGGATAATTATTGTCAGACATGCCAAATCGGTTCCTTATGGGTATGACGATGATTTTCATCGTGACCTTACTGATCGCGGCATTCATGATGCTGAAAAAATCAGCTCAAAACTGGCTGATCTGAATATTTCACCTGATTTGATCATAGCCAGTCCGGCAACCCGAACCATGCATACTGCACGTGTCTTCAGCCACAAGCTGAATTATGATGTTTCGAAAATAAGAACTGAGTTAGCTTTTTATGAAGGAATGACGACCCAGCGTTTTGTTGATATGGTTCATGAATTTTCTGAAGAGTTTGAAACAGTCATGGCAGTGGGACATAACCCAACAGTGTATTATCTGGTTTACAACCTGGTGAAATATTTCAACGCTGATATGCCAACCTGTTCAACTGTGGTCATCGATTTTGCAGTCGAAAGATGGACAGATGTAGCTGCGCGTTTGGGGCAAATTACCTTTCATTTTATCCCTAAATCACTTTAGTTTGATAGCGGGAGAGTTTGCTGGCATTTGTCGCCCGGAAAGGACGAGGGTAAATCGTATTATCGTAAATCGGTATTTTTCAAATTATAGATTCACATGCACATTTTTTATACGCCGGGATTAGCCGGAAATACATACACACTTGATGAAACAGAGTCGAAACATTGCATCAGGGTTTTAAGGCTTGAGCAAGGTGATGAAATCATTTTGGTCGATGGTAGGGGAGGATTTTATACCGCCCGCATAACCGATCCAAATCCAAAGCGCTGTTTTGTTGAGGTAATTCATTCTGAATTGAACCGCGGTGCGCGGGATTACGGAATTCACGTGGCCATTGCCCCCACTAAAAATATTGAGCGAATAGAGTGGTTTCTGGAGAAAGCTACCGAAATAGGGATTGATCGGATTACGCCCTTGCTTTGCCGGTTTTCGGAACGTAAGGAAATCAAAACTGACAGGTTGGAGAAAGTGATGATTTCGGCCATGAAGCAATCGTTGAAAGCTTATTTGCCGCGCCTTGATGAATTAACGAAATTTACAGATTTTATTCGTCAGCCTTTTGAAGGGCAGCAGTTTATTGCACACTGCGACGACCAGCATCGCGATTTGCTAAAGAATCTCGTTGAACCTGGCAGGCATTATCAGATTTTAATAGGTCCGGAGGGTGATTTTTCCCCGGAGGAAATTTCAATCGCCTTAAAAGCCGGATTCAGACCGGTAAGTTTGGGTGAAAGCCGTCTCCGAACTGAAACTGCCGGGGTGGTGGCCTGCCATACTTTTAATCTGCTGAACGGGTAGTTTATTTCAATGCCTGTTCTATGTCATCCATCAGATCTTCAGCTCCTTCAATTCCAACCGAGAGCCTCATCATTGTCGGGCGTATGCCCATACTTTCCCGGTCATTTACACCGAATTCAGCATAAATGGTTGAATAGGGATGGATAATCAGCGTTTTATTGTCGTTCAGATTTGTAGCTCTGCGAATAATTTTCAATTGATTCATAAAACGGAAGCATTCTGCCTCGGTGCCCAGATCGAAAGTCATCACAGAACCCGGAATGCCATTAAATTGCTTTTGTGCGAGGGCGAAAAACGGAGAATCTTTTAGTCCTGGATAATCAACTCGTATAACTTTGGGATGATTCTTGAGAAAGTCTCCAAGTTTAAGGCAATTTTGATGGCAGCGCTCCACCCGAAGTTCCAGAATATCAAGACCTGCAATCATGTAGTTGGCCGTGTGGGCGGTCATGGGAGTTCCAAAATTACGGTAGTAATTTTTCCGGAGGCGGGCGATAAAAGCATCTTTTCCAAATTTTTGAAAAGCAACTTCACAATTGGGATTTTTTTGCCAGTCATACAATCCGTTATCGATAATTGCACCTCCAAACGAAGTAGCTCCACCGGAAATAAATTTGGTAGTTGACATGACTTCGATATGAACTCCCATCGATTTGGAACTGAATACCGATGGCGGAGTTATGGTGCTGTCGCAAATAAGCAGAATGTCGTGTTTGTTGGCTATTTGAGCCAGACGCGTAATATCTGCAATTTCGAGTTGTGGATTAGTTACTGTTTTGAAATAAATGGCCCGTGTGTTTTGGTCAATCAGCGGTTCAATCAATTCGGGTTTGGTCGTATCCACAAAACGGGTTTCCAAACCGTATGCCGGCAAGCTTTGTTCGAAAAGAGCTAGTGTGTGCCCAAACAAGTGTTTTCCTGAAATGATATTATCACCTTGTTTGCAGATGGCCAGCATAGTTGTAGTAATGGCTGCCATTCCCGATGTCACTGCAAGCACCTGATGCGCTTCGGTTAAGGTCTTTATTTTTGCCTCAAAATATTCCACGGTGGGGTTGCTGGTTCGCGAATAAGTGTGTGCCGGCAATTCACCCCTGAAGTTGGCCGCAATATCCTCCGATGATTCAAATTCGAAAGCTACCGACTCGTAAACAGGCATAGCCAATGCGTGGTGTGGGTCTTTCTTGGGAAAGGGAACATTAAGCGATCGGGTCGTAAAACTTTTCATGAGTCAATGAGTTTATTCAATTCAATAAATTTCGGGAGTGTGGTTTTTATCAAAACGATTGTGACTTGTATTGGTTTTTGGTGGAGGACAAAAATGCAATATATTTTGCAAAAACCTCCGATTTGGCAAAGTTCAGTTTAATCAGGCTCTTCAAAAGGTTCAATATTTCTATCTTTGGGAGGCTTCCCGAACGGGAAAAATGAAGAACGGAATTTATCTGTCAAAAAGAATTTTCATGTCATGATACAAAAAATAGTTTTTATACTTTTATTATCAATGCCTTTTTTGTCGGTCGCTCAATCAACATCGGTTAAAATTGCGGTATTGAAGTATAATGGTGGGGGAGACTGGTATTCAAATCCCACTTCATTACCCAATCTGATTACCTTTTGCAATGAAAACCTGAAAACCAATATTCATCCTGAACCTGGAACCGTTGAGCCCGGAAGCGCTGACTTGTTTAATTATGCCTATGTTGATCTGACCGGGCATGGAAACGTGTTTTTTTCGGAGGCAGAGGCGGCCAACTTGAGAAAGTATCTTGAGGGTGGTGGTTTTTTGCATATTAGCGATAATTACGGTATTGGCCAGTTTATCCGCCGCGAGATGAAGAAAGTCTTTCCGGAGCTTGATTTTATTGAACTCCCCAATGATCATCCGATTTACAGACAAAAATACCGGTTCCCTGACGGACTACCTAAAATACATGAGCATGATGGCAAGCCGGCACAGGGGTTTGGTTTGGTTTGGAAAGGGAGGTTGGTTTGTTTTTACAGCTATGAAAGTGATTTGGGAGACGGATGGGAGGACCGCTCTGTTCACAACGATCCGGAAGATGTTCGTTTGAAAGCCCTGCAAATGGGAGCCAACATTATATCGTATGTATTTAATCAGTGAAAGGTAGAAAGATGAAGGTTATCGGAATTAATGGAAGCCCTCGCCGCGAAGGCAATACAAGTTTGTTGATTAAAACTGTTTTTGAAGAGCTTGAAAAAGAAGGAATAGAAACTGAATTTATTCAGCTGGGAGGTAAGGTTGTGCATGGCTGTACCGCTTGCGGCAAGTGTCGCGAAATAAAGGATGGCCGTTGTCACATAAAAAATGACCTGCTGAATTCCATCATCTCAAAAATGATTGAAGCCGACGGGATTATACTCGGATCGCCGGTATATTTTGCCGATGTAACCACCGAAATGAAAGCCCTGATTGATGTGGCCGGATATGTAACACGGGGAAACGGACACTTGCTGCGCCGTAAAGTAGGAGCTGCTGTTATTGTTGAGAGAAGGGGAGGGGCTCTCCATGCTTTCGAAACCATCAATAATTTTTTCCTGATCAACCAGGTAATCGTTCCGGGGTCGAGTTACTGGAATTTTGCTTTTGGCGCAAAGCCCGGAGACGTTCTGAAAGATGAAGAAGGAATACAAACCATGCGCACATTGGGCGAAAACATGGCCTGGCTTCTGAAAAAGCTGGCCTAAACAGTTGGCTAAAACGAATTTGCTCAGATTAAAGCTTCCAATTCAGAATAATGGTGAATGATGGCGTCGGCTGCTTTTTGACTTTCCGGATGGGCACCTTGTCCTTGGTAGGCAATGCAGCGCATACCTGCTGCATGGGCGGCTTTGATCCCATTTTTGGAATCCTCAATTACCAGACAATCAGAAGGATAAATGCCTATTTTTTTTGCTGCCAGAAGAAAAACGTCGGGGTCGGGTTTACTTTTCCCGGCCTCCTGACTACTAACCGTTACCTCAAAATATTTTCTCAATCCGGTTCTGTCTAAAATCAGGTGAATAATTTCGGGGAAAGATGAAGAAGCAACTGCCATTGGATAATATTTTTTGCGGAGGCTTTCCAGCAAATCAACCAATCCGGGCATAACCGGAATTTCATCCACTTCCCGGAAAAAACGGATACTTTCAACCCTGTTTTGTTCTGTAAGTTCTTCAACCGAAAGATTGAGGGAGTATCGTTCTGCCAGTTTTTTCCACATCACATCGGTAGCAACACCCATGAATTGGTGGTGTTCTTCGTCGGTAACCGAAATCTGGTTTAGCAAAAATAGTTGCTTTTCAATTTGTATATGAAACGGTTCACTGTCAACCAACACACCATCCATATCGAAAATGATTGCTTTTGTCATCGTTCCTAATTTTTACCGACCATTAACCCAGTCCATTTTCATTGAAAATAAGTAGGTAAGTCGTTGTTATAGTCATCACACAGCAACAGAGAATCTCCAAATTCTCAGCAGTTTTTATGCTGTCAATACTTTTTGTAGGCTAATAAAACTAAAAATATTGATTTACCTTTGCTTCCATTCAAAAAAATCAAACTAAACCACCATGAGAAATTTTAGAACTAACCTGATTTATCTTTTTTGTTTGGTACTGCTTGTTTCCTGTCAGGAAAAGGAAGCGGAATTTACTGAGCTGTTCAATGGCAAGGATTTATCTGGCTGGACGGCCAATGAAAATCCTGAATCGTTTAAAGTGGAAGATGGTTTGCTTGTTGCCAATGGCCCAATTGGTCATCTGTTTTATACCGGCGATTTTAAAAAAGGTGTTTTCCGTAATTTCGAGTTGAAAGCAATAGTAAAAACTGACCCAAGCAGTAACTCCGGAATTGTTTTTCATACCCAGGAACAACCCTATGGGCCGCTTTTGAGGGGGTATGAGGTACAAATCAATAATTCGTATGAGCGCCCGGGCGACTTTCAGGAATTGAAAAAAACCGGTAGTATTTATGGAATTCGTAATGTTTATTACCCTACTGTTGCTGACAATGAGTGGTTTGAACTTTTATTTAAGGTAGTTGAAAATCGCTGCGAGGTGTTTGTTAATGGCCGCAAAGTGGTTGATTACATTCAGCCCGATGATCCTTATCGTCCGAAAAATGACAAACTCAAAGTTTTCAGTGCTGGCAGAATTGCTTTACAGTGTCACGATGAACAGAGCAAGGTGTATTTTAAAAGTATCCAGATAAAACCCTTGCCAAAAGCGGAAAAGTTTCCATTGCAGGTTTCGAAGGAATGGGATGATAAAATTACCAAACTGATGTTCGAAAATTTTCCGGTCATCGATTTTCATGTTCATTTGAAGGGTGGTTTGACTATTGCGCAGGCTTGCGAGAATTCGCTGAAACTGGGAATAAACTATGGTATTGCACCCAATTGTGGGCTGAAATTTCCGGTTACTGATGACGCTTCGCTGGCCGCCTACATGGATACTGTTAAAACTCAGCCAATTTTCAGGGGAATGCAGGCCGAAGGTCGCGAGTGGATCACTTTGTTTTCGCCTGAAGCAGTGGCTAAGTTTGATTATGTGTTTACCGATGGGATGACCTGGACCGATCACAAAGGCAGGCGAATGAGACTTTGGATACCGGAAGAAGCGTTTGTTGATGACGAGCAAAAATTCATGGATGAACTGATCAGCAAGATTGAAAGTGTTGTTTCTCAGGAACCCATCGATATTCATGTGAATCCAACCTTCTTGCCGGCGGTTATCGCGGCAAAATACGACGAACTTTGGACCGACGCCCGAATTGATCGTTTTGTGAAAGTGTTGGCTGATAATGGGGTAGCGCTCGAAATTAATGCCCGGTATAAATTGCCGTCAGAAAAAATACTTCGGAAGGCTAAAGAAGCTGGTGTAAAATTTAGTTTCGGGACTAATAATACAGGTGCCGATCTGGGGACTATCGATTATTGTTTTGAGATACAGCAAAAACTTGGGTTGACCTATAAAGATATGTTTATGCCTAAGAAGCAGAATGAGAAACCCGTATTGGTAAAAGGATTACCGGATAAAATTACCGGATAATTATATTTTTCGGGTATTCAGAGCAGACCTGTTGGGTAAATGATAACCGACAGGTCTGTTTTTATTAAAATGCAATTACGCTATGGAAAGAAAGCTATTTGAATACATTAAACAAATTCAGGCACTGGCTGAAACAGGGATACATTACAGTAACAGCAGTTACGATCAGGAACGTTATGAAGAGATTCAGAAAATTAGCCTGAATATGCTTGAATTGATTACAGATATTCCGTTACAGAAGATCGCCCCGGTAATTCAGGAACTGAATGGATACAAAACGCCTAAAGTGGATGTTCGTGCTGTTGTTTTTAACAGGGAAGGAAAGATTTTGCTGGTTCGCGAAAAGGTGGATGGATACTGGTCGCTTCCCGGAGGCTGGGCCGATGTGGGATATACTCCCAGCCAGATTGCCGAAAAGGAGTGTTTCGAAGAGGCAGGGCTGAACGTTAAAGCTTCCAGGTTGCTTGCCGTTATGGACAAAACAGCTCAGCAAATGCCCCCAGAATTTGAATATGTATATAAACTTTTTGTAGGATGCGATCCGTTGGGAGCGCAAATTTCGGCAGGAGAGGAGACTTTGGATGCAGGTTGGTTTGCCGAAGATGAAATTCCTGAATTGTCAAAACCACGTACGATTGAATCGCAGGTGAAGCTTATGTTTCGTTATTACCGGAAAGAGATTAGTGAGGTTTACCTGGATTAGATATCTACTTTTTCCTGCGAATTTTATATCTCAGAAATAACAACAAGATATTTTCCAATAATTGAAATATAAGTTCGATAGTTTCAGTAATTTGCTGATATAATTGAACTTACTAAAACAATGACATTTGTCACTCGTCTTGGCAAGAATCTGTTTGTCAGAAAGATGAGAAATGAAAATTTTGGACGTTATTTAGAATTTATATAAATAGTAAACCGTGTTTTAAAAAAAAAATACACGATCAGTTTAGTTATTTAAACATCTTTAGATTTGCATGGTTTTTCGAGCCTATGACTAATCAGATGGAAGAAAAGGTGTTACATGAAGGAGTTATTCAGGAGGTTTCAGAAAATAAGCTAACAGTTATGATTGTTAATGCTTCAGCCTGTTCCTCATGCCATGCCAAAGGTGCCTGCCTCGCCTCTGATATGAAGGAAAAAGAAATCGAAATCTATCGCTTTTCAGGAGAATACAAACCTGGCCAAACCGTAAACATTTTGGGTAAAACATCTCAGGGATACAAAGCGATGTTCTATGGCTATGTCGTTCCGTTTATTATGGTTTTTGTTACCCTGATTGTTTCTTTGTCGGTCACCCAAAGTGAAGGATTGGCAGGACTTCTCTCTCTGGTCGTTTTAGTTCCCTATTATGCGGTTCTTTATCTTTTCCGAAACAGATTAAAACGCTCGTTTGAATTCGAAATCTCAGCAATTAATTAAAACAACTGTATGAGTACGACTATTTTATATACAATTCTAACATTGAGTATTATCGGAACTTTATCGGCAATAGTCTTGTATTTTGTTGCCCAAAAGTTCAAGGTATATGAAGATCCCCGGATTGGAGATGTAGAATCAGCATTGCCGGGAGCTAATTGTGGAGGATGCGGTTATGCTGGTTGCAGGGCTTTTGCTGAAGCTTGTGTATCAAAAGGTGAGCTTTCAAGTCTTTTCTGCCCGGTTGGAGGAAACGATACAATGGGTAGTGTCGCCGGAATTCTTGGAATCGTAGCAGTAAAAAAGGATCCTCGTGTTGCGGTAGTTCGCTGTAATGGAACCTGCGAATTCAGACCTAAAACAAATTATTTTGACGGACCTGTTTCGTGTGTCATTGCCGCTTCATTATATGCCGGGGATACCGGATGCCAATTTGGTTGTTTGGGGTGTGGAGATTGCGTTGTAGCCTGCGATTTTGATGCCATTCACATGAATCCGGTGACCGGATTACCCGAAGTTGACGATGATAAATGTGTTGCTTGTGGCGCTTGTGTGAAAGCTTGTCCGAAGACGCTGATTGAGTTGCGCAAAAAAGCACCCAAAGACCGTAAAATTTATGTGGCTTGCCGAAATACCGATAAAGGTGGAGTAGCCCGCAAATCGTGCAGCGTGGCTTGTATTGGGTGCAGTAAGTGCGAAAAAGAATGTAATTACGAAGCGATTACCATAGCTAATAATCTGGCCTTTATTGATTCGGATAAATGTAAGCTTTGTCGCAAGTGCGTTACAGTTTGCCCAACTAATGCCATTATTGAACTGAATTTTCCACCCAGAAAAATTAATGTTGGCGAGCAACCATCCACAGAAACTGTGAAGAAAAAAGAAGAAGCCCCCAAGTCGGCTTCTGCCGAAACCCAATCAGAATCTTAAATTATCAGGAGGAAAACCGTGCTAAAAACATTTGCCATAGGAGGGGTTCATCCAGCCGAGAATAAGTTATCGGCTCATAAAGCTATTGAAGCGCTTGCCCTCCCAAAATCAGTTTTTATTCCAGTCGGTCAGCACATTGGAGCTCCGGCAGAAGTGGTCGTGCAGAAAGGTGATAAAGTTAAAGTTGGACAATTGATTGCCAAGTCATCCGGATTTGTTTCGGCCAACATACACTCGTCGGTTTCGGGTACGATTAAAAAAATAGAAGTCGGTCCCGATACCTCAGGATACCCCAAAATGGGTATTTATATTGATGTTGAAGACGACATCTGGGATGATAAAATTGATCGTGATCCCTCACTGAAGACTGAATCTCAGTTGGATGGGGCTGCAATTTTGAATCGTATTCAGGAAGCAGGAATCGTTGGATTGGGAGGAGCAACATTCCCAACGCACGTGAAGCTGATGCCACCCAAAGGAATGAAAGCTGAAATTCTTTTAATCAATGGAGTGGAGTGTGAGCCATATTTAACTTCCGATCACCGATTAATGCTTGAATGCGGTGAAGAGCTTATTGTTGGTATTCAGTTGCTTATGAAAGCATTAAATGTGTCGCGTGCTGCTATTGGAATAGAAAATAACAAGCCCGATGCGATAAGTAAAATGATTAGCCTCGCTTACCGGAATAGTAATATTTCGGTGGTTCCGTTGAAGGTGAAATATCCACAGGGAGGAGAAAAACAATTGATTAAAGCTGTAACAGGTCGTGAAGTTCCTTCGGGCGCTTTGCCTATTACGGTTGGCGCAGTGGTAACCAACATTGCAACAACTTTCGCTGTTTACGAAGCTGTACAAAAAAATAAACCCCTTTTTGAAAGGGTAGTTACAGTAACTGGGAAAACGGTTTCAAATCCATCGAATTTCAGGGTCAGGATTGGAACTTCAGTTAGCGAGTTGATTTCTGCAGTGGGCGGACTTCCGGAGAACTGCGGAAAAATAATCAATGGCGGGCCAATGATGGGGAAAGCGGTTGCCAACACTGAAATACCTGTTACCAAAGGTACATCAGGTATTTTAATGATGCCTGAAAAAGAATCGAAACGGAGCGAAGTTATGCCGTGTATCCGTTGCTCGCGTTGTGTTTCGGCCTGCCCAATGGGGTTGGAGCCCTATCTGCTCATGACCGTTTCTGAAAAGCAGCTCTGGGAGCGTGCCGAATATGAACGGGTGATGGATTGCATTGAATGCGGATCGTGTAGCTTTACTTGTCCGGCCAATCGTCCTTTGCTTGATTATATCCGTTTGGGAAAAGGTAAAGTGAGTGCAATTATCAGGAGCAGAAAAAACTAGATGAATAGAAACGTGGAATAAGAAACTAAACTATGAGCAAACTTTTGACGATATCTCCTTCACCACATGTTCACTCGGGTGACTCGGTGAATAGAATCATGTACAGTGTTATTCTGGCGCTGGCTCCTGCATTTATCTGGTCTGTAGTGATGTTCGGACTCGATTCAGTCCGGGTAACCTTACTGGCTGTAGCTTCCTGCATCGCTTTTGAATACCTCATTCAGAAATACATCCTGAAAGTTGTTCCGCAAATAGCTGATGGATCAGCAGCTTTAACCGGCGTTTTGCTGGCTTTCAACGTTCCTTCATCCATTCCGTCGTGGATGTTGATTGTAGGGGCGCTTGTTGCAATCGGAATTGCCAAAATGCCTTATGGCGGTCTGGGGAATAATCCATTTAATCCGGCTCTGGTAGGTCGGGTTTTCATGCTGATTTCATTTCCGGTGCAAATGACTTCGTGGCCTTCAATCGGGACTGCTGGTGTTGATGCAGTTACAACAGCAACTCCTTTGGCGATTCTGAAAGAAGGAATTAAAAATGGCCAGCCTGTTGCCGAGCTTTACAAGGAATTACCCACCAATATGGATTTGTTTCTCGGAAACATGTCGGGTTCACTTGGCGAGATTTCGGTCCTGGCATTGCTCATTGGAGGCGTTTTTATGTTGGTACGTAAGATCATAACCTGGCACATACCTGTCTCTGTACTATTATCTGCTGCTGTTTTTTCCGGAATCTTCTGGATGATTGATCCGGCTAAAAATGCTGATCCGATTTTTCACCTGATGACCGGTGGCTTGATCCTGGGAGCTTTCTTTATGGCAACCGACATGGTTACCTCGCCAATGAATGCCAAGGCACAGATTATTTTCGGAATTGGAATTGGAGTACTGACTATATTAATCCGTGTTTGGGGAGCCTACCCCGAAGGCGTTTCGTTTGCTATTCTGATTATGAATTCATTGGTGCCACTGCTCAATCGTTTTGTTAAGCCCAAGCGGTTTGGCGAAGTTGTTAACCATCCAAATAAAGGATAATCATGGCTAAGAAAGAATCAACATTTAAAAATATGACGATTGCCCTTTTCGTCGTTACTGCTGTGGCGGGGCTATCGCTGGCAGCAGTTTATTCGGTTACGAAAGAGCCTATCGCAATCTCACAAAAAGCGAAAATCAACAATGCCATAAAAATGGTTATTCCTGAATTTGAAACCATTCAGGATACGACATTAATGCCCGAAGATGGAAAGGACAGCATTCGAATTCACCGATTAATAAAGGGAACAGAAAAATCTGGTTTAGCTGTTGAAACATACACTGACAAGGGCTTTAGCGGCAGATTTACCTTGATGGTTGGTTTTATGCCTGATGGATCAATAAGTAATATAGAAGTGCTTGAGCACAAAGAAACACCAGGTTTGGGAACTAAGATGGCATTGCCTGCTTTTAAAGATCAGTTTAAAGGATTGAAAATATCTGAAATAGCCGGAGGAAAACTTCGGGTAAAAAAAGACGGAGGAACAGTAGATGCAATTACTGCTGCAACCATAAGTAGCCGTGCTTTTTGTGATGCCGTTAACAGGGCTTATGTGGTAAGCCAGAAAGGAGAAAAGCAATGAATCAGATGAATAACTTTACCAAGGGATTTTTAAAAGAAAACCCGATTTTGGTTTTACTGCTCGGAACCTGTCCGACTTTAGCAGTTACTTCTTCGGCCATTAACGGCTTAGGAATGGGTTTGGCTACTACTTTTGTGCTGTTCATGTCGAATATGTTTATTTCGTTGGTAAAGAATTTTGTTCCTGACAAAGTTCGCATTCCGGCTTTTGTGGTGGTTATTGCCAGTTTCGTAACTATTGTCGATTTGCTGATGCAGGCCTACACACCAGCACTTTCCAATCAGTTGGGAATTTTTATCCCGTTGATTGTTGTAAACTGTATTGTGCTGGGGCGAGCCGAAGCCTTTGCTGCTAAAAACAATGTTTTTTCATCGTTTATTGATGGACTTGGAATGGGGCTTGGCTTTACCATGGCGCTGGTTATTATTGGCGGATTTCGGGAAATGCTTGGCGCTGGTTCAATATTTGGATACAAGTTTATAGCCGAAACTGCTGATGGAATTTTAGTTTTCATTCTTGCGCCCGGGGCATTTATCACTTTGGGCTTTCTGATTGCCATTCTGAAGAAAATAAATAAAACTTCTTAAATTGATCGGATTATGGAATATGTAATCATCATTATATCTGCGATTTTAGTCAACAACATTGTGTTGGCGCAGTTCCTTGGTATTTGTCCGTTTTTGGGAGTAAGCACCAAAACTGAAACCGCTGTAGGTATGGGGGCCTCTGTACTTTTTGTAATGACGCTGGCTACCATTGTGACCTTTTTGGTACAGCAATACGTTCTTGTGCCGCTAAACCTCGCGTTTCTTCAAACCATTAGCTTTATCCTGATTATTGCAGCTTTAGTTCAAATGCTCGAAATTATCCTGAAAAAAGTGAGTCCGTCACTCTATCAGGCTTTGGGTATTTATCTTCCCTTAATCACAACCAACTGCGCCGTATTGGGTGTTGCCATTCTGGTTATTAAGAAGAATTTTAATCTGGCCGAATCTGTCGTTTTTACGGTAGCTACTGCTTTGGGATTTGCGCTTGCCCTGGTCATTTTTTCGGGTATTCGCGAGCAGATTGCACTGGCAGATGTTCCGAAAGGAATGAAGGGTATTCCAATTGCCCTGGTAACAGCAGGTATTCTTGCATTGGCATTTATGGGATTTGCCGGATTGGTTTAAAAATGATAAAAAGTGAATGCTATTGATGGTTTGAAAAACTGCATTGACACTTTTCAAAATAACATACAGGCAGCTTAAAAAGGGCTGCCTTTTAGTTTCAAAATGACAAATTTGCAAAATCAGAAAGTTCCGGAACGACTGTTGCGGTGCGTTAAAACATCGCTTCCGCAGGGAACAAAAACAGCAATTTGGTTACTTAAGCTGACTATCCCGGTTTCATTCGGGGTGTTCTTGCTTGATTTTTTCGGTGTATTGAATTTTATTGCTGTTTGGCTTGCACCTTTGTTTAAATTAATCGGACTTTCAGGTCAGGCTTCAATCGTCTTAATCACTAGTTTCTTTACCAATATTTACTCCGTAATTGCGGTAATGACTACGTTAGGTACCGGTTACCGCGAAGGCATTATTTTGGCAGTGATGTGCCTGATCTCACATGCTCTTATTGTTGAAACAGCTATTCAGCAAAGAACAGGCTCGAAACCGTGGCGCATAATTTTTGTTCGTCTTTCAGCCAGTTTTATTGCTGCCTGGGGGCTTAACCTGGTTTTGCCTGAGGAGGATACTGCGGCAAAATTTGGAGAAATGGTCCACTCCTCTTTGTTTCAGGAGGCTTTTATGAGATGGCTCACAGATATTTCAGTGACCACCATTAAAATTGTCATTCTGGTTAATTTGCTATTGATTTTACAACGGATACTCGATGAATTTGGACTTATTCGGCTGATTTTAAAACCATTTATGCCTCTCCTGAAAATAATGGGACTTCCGGTTAATACTGGTTTTCTGTGGATGGTAGCTTATACTTTGGGCCTTTCGTATGGTGGAGCAATCATGATCAGTCAATCGGAGGAAGGGAAATTGAGCCGGGAAGATGCCGATTTATTAAATCACCATATAGCTGTTTCGCATTCACAGCTTGAAGATCCTTTGCTTTTTGTTGCAATTGGTTATCCAATGGCTGTTTTAGTTATTCCACGCGTGCTCTTGGCAGTTGGCTATGTGTGGCTGCGGAGGCTGGAGCTTTGGATCAAATCAGGAAAAGCTAAGTGAAATTCGGTAAAATGAAAGGCTGCATCAAAAGTCTGTTCGACCCGATGCAGCCTTTTATTTTGTAGTCACATCAAAATTCTTTCTTACAGAATTGATTTCACTTGGTTGTAAACATTTTCAGCCGTAAAACCAAGCTTTTGATCGAGTACGGTGTAGGGTGCTGAGAACCCAAATGATTCCAACCCGAATACTTTTCCGTCGGCGCCAACCAAACCTTCCAGGGTCACAGGCAATCCGGCAGTCATACCAAATTTCTTAACTCCTGAAGGAAGTACGGCTTGCTGATATTCTTTCGGCTGGCTGCGGAACAATCCTTCCGAAGGAACTGAAACGATACGGCATTTGATGCCTTCTTTTTCCAGCAACATAGCGCCATCAACCAATGTGGCAACTTCCGATCCGCTGGCCAGCAAAATAACATCCGGAGTACCTTCCGAATCAGTTACAATGTAAGCGCCTTTAGCGGCCTGTTGTGCTTCGGCATAGCGGCTTTCTTTCGCCGGAAGATTTTTAATGTTTTGGCGAGATAAAATCAAGGCGGTTGGAGTATCAACATTTTCCAAAGCCAGTTTCCAGGCAACTGTAGCTTCTTCGGCATCGGCCGGACGAAGCACCAGTGCAGAATTTTTGCCGTGGTGATTTTTGAGTTTTTCCATCAGACGGATCTGTGCTTCCTGCTCAACCGGCTGGTGTGTTGGGCCATCTTCACCTACACGGAATGCATCATGAGTCCAAACATATTTAACCGGCAACTGCATCAATGCAGCCATTCGAACGGCTGGTTTCATATAATCGCTGAACACAAAGAAGGTTCCGCAAACCGGGATTACGCCTCCGTGAAGTGCCATACCATTCATGACGCAAGCCATTGTCAGCTCGCAAACACCGGCCTGAAGGAATGCACCAGAGAAGTCGCCTTTATTGAAAGCTTTGGTCTTTTTCAGGAACCCATCAGTTTTATCTGAATTGGAAAGGTCGGCTGACGACACAATCATGTTTTCAATTTCGCCGGCAAATGCTGCTAAAACGGTGCTTGATGCTGCACGGGTTGCTGATCCTGCTTTTTGTGCAACTTTATCGAAGTCAAATGCAGGAGCTTTTTTGCTGAAGAATTTGGCCAACTTGGCAGCCAGTTCCGGGTTAGCTTTTGCCCATGCTTCCTGTTCTGCTTTTTTCTGTGCGGCGGCAGCAATCAATGCTTTTCTGCGGGCATCGAACATGGCCTGAACATCGTCGAAAATAACGAACGGATTTTTGGGATCACCACCCAGATTTTCGATGGTTTTCTCGAACGATGCACCGGCTTCGCCCAGCGGCATACCATGAGTTTCGCAGCGGCGTTCGTAGCTCGATCCGTCTTCTTTCAACGCTCCTTTTCCCATGATGGTTTTACCAATAATCAGGGTCGGCTTTTCTTTTTCGTTTTGAGCGTCTTTTAAGGCTACACGGATAGCATCGGCGTTGTTGCCTTCAATGGTAACTACTTTCCATCCCCATGCTTCGTATTTTTTTGCAGTATCTTCGTTGGTCACATCTTTGGTTTCGGTCGAAAGCTGAATATCGTTCGAATCATAGAACATGATCAGGTTATTCAATCCGAGGAACCCGGCCAGACGGCCTGCACCCTGCGAAATTTCTTCCTGAACACCACCGTCAGAAATGAAGGTGTATGTTTTGTGCGACATCCATTCGCCAAAGCGCTGAACGAGGAAACGTTCTGCAATGGCAGCTCCAACAGCCATCACATGACCCTGACCTAGCGGACCTGAAGTATTTTCAACACCACGGGACGGATCAACTTCTGGGTGTCCGGGAGTAGGGCTGTCCCACTGCCGGAAATTGGCTAGTTCGTCCATGGTGTAGTTGCCGGTCATCGAAAGGATGGAATACAACATCGGCGACATGTGTCCGGGATCGAGGAAGAAACGGTCGCGATTGATCCATTTCATATCGGAAGGATCGTAATTCAGGAATTCGGAATAAAGAACGGTGACAAAGTCGGCACCGCCCATCGCGCCTCCCGGGTGTCCGGATTTGGCTTTTTCAACCATAGCAGCCGAAAGGATTCGAATATTGTCAGCAGCTTTTGTGATCAGATTTTTTTCCATCGTATTGATTTTGAGTTTTAATGTAAATTGTTGCTTTTTGAGAGACGTAAACTTGTCTATACAAGATAATGCCCGGCAAATATAGTAATTACACTAAATTTACCGGGCATTTTTTATTATTTCGTCGGAAGATTTAATACTACCTGGGTGGGAGAATTCTCACCATTTTGACTCCTTCGATTTCAGAAATCATGTTTTTGATGGTTGAAGGTACACTTCCATCCACATCAATGATGTTATAGGCAATTTCTTCCTTGTTACGGTTGAGCATGTTGGAAATGTTCAGCCCTTCGTGTGCCAGAAGTGCTGAGATCTGGCTGACCATTTTAGGAATATTTTTGTTGGCAACCACGATACGGGTTCCTCCGTTGCGTTCCATCTCCGTGGTCGGGAAATTCACCGAGTTAACGATATTCCCATTTTCCAGATAGTCGATGGTTTGATTGACGGCCATGATGGCGCAGTTGGTTTCCGACTCTTCAGTTGAAGCACCAAGGTGAGGAATCGCGATGATGTTTTTGACGCCGATCAGTTCGTCTTCAGGGAAATCGGTTACATATTTGCCTACAATACCAGCTTCGATGGCTTTAATTATATCCTGATTGTTGACGAGTCCTCCACGCGCAAAATTCATAATTTTCACTCCTGGTTTCATCATTTTCAAACGATCTTTATTAATGAACCCTTTTGTTTCAGGAAGCTGAGGAACATGAAGGCTGACAAAATCGGCATTGGCCAGCAGAGATTCCAAACCTTCGGCTTTCTTTACATTCCGGCTAAGTTTCCAGGCGTGAGCCACCGAAATATAGGGGTCGTACCCAATAACGTCCATACCGAGTGCCTGTGCAGCATTGGCAACCAGAACGCCGATTGCACCGAGCCCGATAACGGCTAATTTTTTACCACGGATTTCAGTTCCACCAAAGTTCGACTTTCCTTTTTCAACCATTCCGGGAACCTCGGCACCTTTACCTTTTAATGTCTTTGCCCATTCAATCGAACCTGCAATATCTCGCGAAGCAAGCAACATTCCGGCAATCACAATTTCCTTAACTCCGTGCGCATTGGCTCCGGGGGTGTTGAAGACGACGATTCCTTTTTCTGTGCATTTTTCCACCGGAATGTTGTTGACTCCGGCACCGGCACGTGCAATTGAAAGCAAACTTGATGGTAATTCGAGGTCGTGCATTGCCTGACTCCGGACAATTATTGCATCGGGTGTGGCAAATTCGCTGGCAATTTCGTACTGATCGAGTGGAAAAATCTTCAAACCTTCCGGATCGATCTTATTTAAAGTCTGAATTTTGAACATGATGTGTGATTTTATAATGGATAATTAATTTTTGGCACGTGTTTTATATCAAAGCATGACAAAGGTCACAATTTTATTTAAGATTTGATAGTTTTTCGTTGAAAAAAGAACTAAAAATCAAATATCACTAAATCAAAATAACCCGGATGAACTCGTTATTTAGTTCCATTCTAAATTTCGTGCTGGAATGTTATTTAATGTGATCTCAAAGTTCATGAACACAAAAAAACACTAGTTTTACTCCTTGTAAATTTTTTTTTCAACTTTTCTAGATATAGAAAACTTAATTAAACTAAACTGACTATTAACCTAAAACTTCCGCTAATGAGTTGATCATTATTTTTTTATGAACTCTGTGCAATCGATTGTTGGAGTTCGCGTGAGCCCCAAGGTTGCTGTTTGATGCAATCAATTCATCACAAAAAGTTTCAATTTTTTTTTACTAACAGATTAAACTATGAAAAAAATTCGAAGGTTAGGCTGTTTCCCTTTTGGAAATGGTTCACAAATTCTTTTGAAGTTTAAGTTACTTTCTGTCGGTTTGTTGTTTGGGTTCGCCTCTGTAGCCTCGGTAGGCAATTCCCAAAGACTAAATCCGGAGGAAGTAATTAACCCCGTTGAGCAGCAGCAAAAGCGTGTTAGCGGGAAAGTAAGCGATAATTCAGGAGCACCTATTCCCGGAGCTACCATTATCGTAACAGGTACAAGTATTGGTACCATTTCTGATTTTGACGGGAAATTTGTTTTAAACATTCCTCCCAATGCCAAAACTCTTTCTGTAAGTTTTGTTGGGATGGCGCCTAAAGAAATTCCCATTGGAAATCAAACTACATTTAATGTTGTTCTTTCTGAATCCAATGTTGGTTTGGAAGAAGTAGTGGTTGTAGGCTATGGCGTTCAGAAAAAGGAAAGTGTGGTAGGTGCCATTACTCAGGTTGACAATACAGCCCTTTTGCGCACCGGTAGTACCAGTGTTACAAACGCAATAACCGGTAAATTATCAGGGGTTTTAACCATACAGAATACTGGTAAGCCAGGTCAAAATGATGCGGAGATTATTGTTCGCGGTGTTTCCAGCTGGAATAACAGTGCTCCTTTAGTGCTGGTTGACGGTGTGGAACGCGATTTCAAATCTTTGGATCCAAATGAAATTAATACCATCTCGGTATTGAAGGATGCTTCGGCCACTGCGGTTTTTGGTGCAAAGGGAGCAAACGGGGTAATCATTGTTACCACCAAACGTGGGATTGAAGGAAAACCAAAAATGGATTTTTCAACCACTTATGGGATGAGTTGGGCCGCACGTATGCCAGAACATTTTGATGCTGAAACTACTCTGAATGCTTATAATGAAGCACTTAAAAGTTCTGGAAATTACGACATCATGGTTGACAGAGATGTCATCGACATGTATGCTAATCCGCGACCAATGGTAATCAATGGCAAGGAATATCCTGCTGAATTAACCCGGTTGATTTATCCTGATGTAAATTGGTACGATGAAGTAGCCCGTAGTTTTGCTCCTTCCTACACCGGTAACTTTAATGTTCAGGGTGGAACCGAGTTTGTCAAATACTTCTGCTCTCTTGGTTATTTGCACGAAGGCGATTATTTTAAATCATTTACCGACGGACAGTATGATGATACTCGTTTTAAATATGATCGTTTCAATTATCGGGCGAACCTCGATTTTGCATTGACAAAATCAACTCAGTTACAATTTAATGCCGGTGGTGATATTAGTATTACCAACCAGCCAAAGAGCGAAACGTGGAGGGAGATTTTCAGTGCGTCAACAGTATCTTTCCCATCTCATTATCCGGATTGGGTACTTGATATGATCCCGGACCTCGACTATCCGGAGGCAAGCGGAATGCGTGTTGCTTCTTCTGGTGAAGCCAGATTCCCTTCTTATTGGGGTAATCCATATCTTCGCCTTAACCAGACCAGTTTTAATAACTACACCGATTCAAAATTCTTTACAGACCTTGTATTCACTCAAAAACTTGATTTTATTACCAAAGGTTTGTCAATCGGTGCAAAAACTTCGTTAAGTACCTATTACAGGGTTCGCTCACTTTATACTGATAACGAATTAACCAAACAATATGTATTACGGCTTAACAACATAGGAACCGAAACAAATCCCTGGTATCGCGACGATAATTTATTCTACTGGTATCCAGCAGCGCTTGATATTAACGTTGGAGGACTTGAAGGTGGTTATTATACCAACCTGTATTATCAGGCAAACCTGAATTACGACAGAACTTTTGGTGACAAGCATTCGGTAAGCGGATTGCTTTTATTCAACCGTGAGAAAAAACGTGCCGGCACCGACTTTGCCTACCTGAACGAAGCATGGGTTGCTCGCGGAACGTATTCTTACAATTCGCGTTACCTTTTTGAATTTAATGTGGGCTACACCGGTTCAGAGCGTTTTGCCGCAGCTAAGCGCTTCGGGTTTTTCCCTTCGGGAGCAATCGGGTGGATTGTTACCGAAGAGCCATTTATGAAAACCCTTGCTCCCTGGATGAATAAACTTAAACTCCGCTATTCCGACGGGTTAGTAGGTAGCGACGCTGCCCCTGAACGTTGGCTTTACCAAAGCTTTTATTACAAAGGCGTTGTTAATGGCAGCTACGGTAATGTAGGCTATGGTGCAAATACTGCTATTTATGAAGACCGTGGCGCTAACCAGCTTGCACAGTGGGAACAGGCCCGGAAAAGGGATATTGGCGCTGAATTTAGCGTTTTCAATAATTTGTTCAGTGTGAATTTCGACTATTTCTGGGAAGACCGCGATAAAATGTTGATTACTCCCTTGTACAATGTATTGACTGCGAACAATTCAAAAGCCTTGAACCTTGGTTCTTTAAAAAAGCAAGGTTATGAACTTGAACTGATGTTCAACAAGAAAACAGGCTTTGGTCTGGAATACGACCTGCGTGGGATGATTTCATACAACGAGAACCGTATTATTACTAAAAATGACCTTCCTTATGCTCCCGAATACATGAAGGAAGCTGGTAAAGCTTGGGGTGGTACTACCATTGGTGTAAAAACTGCCGGTGATGGTTTTTTTACAACAGTTGATGATATTCATAACAACCCTGCTCCTACAACAGTCAATAATTTGGTAACCGGCGATTATAAATACGTGGATTATAACGGCGATGGCTTGATTAATATGTACGACCGCTATCCTGTTGAAGGATCGAAATACCCGCCTTATGTGTTCTCTTTGGGTGGTGGATTGAATTACAAAAACTTCGAATTCAGCATTCTTTTTACCGGAAACCTGGAGAAATATGTGGAATACAACATGGTTTGGGACAACGAATTTTATACCGGCGACATGAGAATTCATGCTTCTTCAGCCGATTATTGGCGTCCCGACCATCAGAATGCCGACCATGCAACACTCCATTACAACGGAACAGCAATGAGTACACCGAACCTCGGATGGGGTGGTGGAGAAGCCAATAAAGGATACGATATGCAGTTGGTTGATCATTTCTGGAGGCGTGCAAATTACATTCGTTTGAAAGATGTATATCTGGGTTACCAGATGAAACCAAATTTCATGAAACGATTGCTAGGAGTTGAAAATGTAGTAGTTTATACCACCGGAAATAACTTACTTACTTTTACTGAACTGATTGAAGGAGACCCTGAACGTAAAGACTTCCGCGAAGGTTTTTACCCACAGATGGCTTCGGTAAAATTCGGATTGAAAGTTGCATTTTAATCATCTAATGAATTGAATATGAAAAAAATAAGTTATATATTCCTGCTGTTGTTCAGCATCTTGTTAGCGACAGCATGTAAAGAATATCTGGATATTGCTCCGGAGTCTGGTTTGGACGAAGAAACAGTATTTTCCAAGTATGAAAACTTCCGTCCATTCTTTGAAAAAGTTTATAACATGAGGTTCACTTCGAACAAACGCGATTATAATATTCGGCTTGCACATCCTCGTTATATCGATTACATTGATCAGAAATTGATGATCGATGGGCTGACCGATGCCTGTGACCAGGCCCGTATCATGATTGCACAGCCCATTAAATTGGGGGTGTTTGGACAGGAAATCAACAAGTTTACCTACGATCCAGATCGCCGACCCATATTGGATGCCATGTTCCGGATAATTCGTACCTGTAACCTTACACTGGCCAATATTGATCGGGTAAAGGATGCCCCTTCGCAGGAAGAATTGGATGACATCCGCGCTCAGGCCTATTTTATCAGAGGTTATGCCTACTTTGCGCTTTGCCGTTTCTGGGGCGGGATGCCTTACATTTATAAACCATTGCCAACCGATCAGAACTGGGATTTGGAAAGGCTTTCAGCGAAAGACACTTACATCGCCATTGCAGCTGATTGCGACACAGCTTTTACCTATTTTCAGAAAGCAAACCGCATTCGCCGCGATGCCCGTGACGGAGGAAGTACTTCTGCCGATATTACAGCCGACAAGTACCAGGCATACCCATCAGGAGTTGCAGCAAAAGCTTTAAAATCGCGGGCATTGCTTTATGCTGCCAGCCCGCTGTACAACAGCCAGAATGAAGCGAAACTATGGGAAAATGCTGCTGTTGCTGCAAAAGACGCTCTTGAAATTGCCTTGGCAAATAATTACACTCTGCTTGCCATGAAAGACTGGTACCGGAACTGTTATGAAAACCAATACACCAACGAACAGCTTTGGGCCTGGAACTACGGATCGAAGGGATATAGTGATGGCGCTAACGCTAGTTACATGTGTGCCACGTTCAAAAACGACAACGGTTGCTCAAGCGCTTGTCCGACCCAGAATTTAGTTGACCGCTATGAAACAACCAGCGGTGATATTTTGCTCACTGAAGCTGATCGTGCAAAAGCGCAGGCTGATGGTAAATTCCATCCACAGGATCCGTATTATACCACTAATTCAAAGGTTAAGCTCGATCCCCGTTTTTATCAGACTATTTTCCATAACGGGCAATCCATTACTTGGGCATCGTACCTGAAAAGCCCACATACCATTCTTAATCAGATGAACTGTTGGAGATATCTGTCCCCCGATGGCAAGTTTATTTATGGAGACCACAATTTGCCCGATACTGATGGCGGGTTGAGGGGATTTACCAGAACTGGTTATTACCTGAAGCGATTAACCGGAGATCAGAGTGTACGTAATCAGAAATCATGGCACTATACTGAACCAACTTTCCGCTTGGCCGAACTTTATTTGAATTATGCTGAGGCGGTGAACGAATTTAGCGGCCCGAACGGTTCGGCTGCCGGTTATTCTCTGACAGCAAAAGATGCGATCAATATTATTCGTACCAGGGCACAGATGCCCAATGTGAAAGATGAATTTCTTGCAAGCAAGGAAGCATTCAGGTCGAGAATTAAAAATGAAAGGGTTATTGAATTGATGTTCGAATCAGATCATTATTATTTCGACACAAACCGTTGGAAGGATTCGGAGGTACTTAGGAATCAGGTGCTTTATGGAATGAGGGTTGATGCCGTTGACGGAGCTCCAAGTGCAGATTACCCGCATGGCGGAACTTCATTCCCCTACACCAAAAAGCCTTTCCACTATGTGTACTCACGTGAGCCTCTCGACGCAAATCGCCAGATCAAATTTACTCCAAAAATGTATTACTGGCCGT
>CAYRBM010000083.1:0-23475 GCA_964422425.1 uncultured Odoribacter sp. | reverse complement strand
AAATGTCTCTTTGTTTTGCAACACTACCAGTTCACTTTTAGCTGAAGATTTACACCTAATTTAAAGGCGTCCGGGTCGTACTCAGAAAAGCCTTGTTCAAATTGGTAACTTGGCTCTTGTAAATTTTTCAACTTATCAATTGAGTATGGATCTGTTCTTTTTCTTAGTAAATCTTGTAAAGACATCAGGCTATAACTTCTTGTCCGTGGACATATCTGGCCCAAAAGCCTGAATTGTTCTTCTAGTAACTTAATATCCTTGTGGCTTTCATATTCTTTCAGTAAATCAAAATATAAAATGAATGCATAATTTGTATAGCCTTGAATATCTACAAATTCCCCTTTTAATACTTTCTTTTTGAAATAGGAATAGAACTTTTTTTGTTCTGCCGTTGCATAATTTATCTCATCATAGGAATAAACATACGAGTGAATCCAATATGGAGGTTGTAAGTGATTGCTTTCAAGAGGGGCCGAATGTTCTACGGATAAATCTAACTTTTCTAAACTAATATCAATAATTGAGTGGTCTCGATTATTGACTTCTTTCCTGCTGAAAGATGACGATTCCTGTTGAATCATTTCTTTTTTAATTGGCTCACGATATAGTTCTTGAGGGCTGTTCTGTGTCATTTTTTTCAATGACTTATGATTTCTATTAAACCGTGAATTGAATTTGTCTTCACCAACAGACGCAAATTTAGCAAAGTCGATCCATCCAATTAACACAGGAATAAAAGTCCAGCAAAACAGAATCGATAGTATTCCTTTCCCTGTTTCTCCTAAGTAAAACTTTTGAAAACCCAAAACTCCGAAAAAAAACGATAGAAACTTTGTTAAAGACAAACTTCTGTGTTTTTTCCCCGATTTATCTAGTACAGATGCAACAATAATTGTTATTAATAATCCAACGAATATAGCAGGGAAAGAGCTTTCGTCATCCGGCTCAACTATACTCAAATTATTTTCTGTCGGCCTTATTTCTTGAATCTGAATTTCCTGAAGAAATTTTTTAGCCGTGTACCCAACTTCACCTTTGTATTGAATCTTCACCCAATAATTACCAGTATCCTCAAGTAATTTTACGGTGTCTCCTTTCGAAATTACAGCTAGTGGTTTATAGTTTGTTCCAGCTCCATCTCTGAGGTTCACATCGGCAATAGCAACGAAGGAATTAGAAGCGTACACACTAGCTGATAGGAAAAAGAACAACAAATAAAAGCCGGCTTTGAAAGTGTAAAACCATGTTCTATGGCGAGTATGTGATTGAGTTGTAGTGCTATTCATTTGAGATTTATTGACATTAATTTAGTCTAGTTCCTTTTCCGGTAACTAGAATCATTTAGCTGAAGGTTCATCATTATCTCCCTTTCCTTCAAAACTTTCCAACTCTTTATTTACCTCATTCAGCAATTGCTGTTCAGTCGGCAGGTAAAGCTTGTACTGGCTGGCAAAAATTTGCCGCTGTCCTTCGGGCAGGGTAAACCGTACAACTGCATCATTCTTGCTGGCGCAAAGCAAAATGCCGATGGTCGGATTTTCCTGTGGCAGCTTTTCAACGCGGTCGTAATAATTGACGTACATCTGCAACTGGCCAATATCCTGATGGGTGAGCTTTGTTGTTTTGATTTCTATGATGACAAAGCATTGCAACAGCCGGTTATAAAATACCAAATCCGCGAAGAATTCATCACCCTCGATGTGTATTCGCTTTTGCCTTGCCACAAACGAAAACCCGTTGCCCAACTCCAACAAGAACTCCTGCAAATGCGTAATAATGGCCGATTCCAAATCTCGTTCGTAGAAGGACGATTCTCTTTTTAATCCCAGAAATTCCAGGAACATAGGGTCTTTGATAATCTCTTTGGCATCGGAGGGTTGTTTTTCGCTTTTGGCAACTGCCAGGACACTTTCCTTGTTGTTACTCATCAAAAGGCGCTCGTACAAATTGCTGTAAATCTGGCGTTCCAACTGGCGAACTGTCCAGTTGTTCTTTATTGTTTCAGCAATATAGAATTCCCTTTGCTCAGGGGCGTCTAAACGTATCAGAAGCTTGTATTGGCTCCAGCTTAATTGCGAATACAGTGTATTCGTAATTGGGAAAGTGCGGTAAAACTGCCGGAACAACTCTATCTGCCGTTTCGAAAAACCACTTCCAAATTCCGGTTCCAATTCGCTGGCAATGTATTCGGTGAGGTACTTCCCGTAATCTGCGCGGTCTTTCCCTTCCTGCTCTTCTTCAAAAATACGCTTGCCAATGTGCCAGTACATCAATGTCCGCTGATGATCAACCGCACGGACAGCATTGTCCTGTGCCTTGGCGATAATGGACTTTATATCTGATATTATTGATTGGTTTACCAGCATGAATCGACTCAGAAAATTGAATTTTAGTTGAACGATAAATATACAAAATTACTCTGTGACATTGTGCTATAATTATTCACAACAATGTTTCAAAAGGACGTCTGATTCTTATTTTTTCTTGATCCTTTCCAGTTCATCCACAATTATTTGTGCTGCTTCATTTTTTATCCGCCGATAGTTGTATTCAATTTCCTTCTGCAAATGGTTTTTACCATCCTCATCGGTAAAATTTGTAATTACCGGGATTGGCTTGTATGCAGCAGTTTCTTTGGCCACTTTCTCATTGTCAACCACAATCTCGGCGTGAAATATCTTCTGCTCAATTCGCTCATCAAAGTTGTCAGAAACGGCTCCGACAAAAACACCTTGCGTAAGGTTGCTGATTTTGGAAGCGGGGATTAATGTATCCATTTGGGTATTGATCGAGGTGGATTTGTCTTGCCGGTTAATGGTCATCGATTGGCGTTTTTGAAGAACTTTTCCAAACCGTTCCGATAGTGTTTTAGCAGTTTCGCCAACCACCTGCCCGCTGAAGATATTGCCAACAGTATTCATTACCACTTTGGCTTCCTTGTCTCCGTAATCGCGGTTTAATTGCGAAAAATCCTGAAATCCCAGACAAACAGCCACTTTGTTGCTTCGGGCAGTGGCAATCAAATTGTCCAGTCCACGGAAATAAATAGTTGGAAGCTCATCAATAATCACTGCGCTTTTGAGTTGACCTTTCTTGTTTATCAGCTTTACGATCCGGGAATTGTACAAACCCAGGGCGGCCGAATAGATATTCTGACGGTCAGGGTTATTACCCACGCAAAGAATTTTAGGTTCCTTCGGATTATTAATGTCCAGCGTGAAGTCATTGCCCGACATTACCCAGTACAGTTGAGGCGAAATCATTCTCGAAAGCGGGATTTTTGCGCTGGCAATCTGTCCCTGCAACTGGTCCTGTGCACCACCTTCCCAAGCATCGATGAATGGGGAAAGATAGTTCTCCAGTTCAGGATACGAAGTAAGAATGGTAAAAATGTCGGCATACTTTTTATTCAGAAATTCGATGGCATGAGGGAACGTGCAGTATTTCCCGTTTTGGTAGATTTTCAGATACCAAATAATCGCTGTAAGAAGGATAATCGGCGATTCCACAAAAAAGTCACCCTGCTTCTGAATCCATGTTTTATTCAGGTTTAGCATTATGGTATAAGCCGATTCATAAGCATCGGCAATATCAGTCATAAACTCGGGCGCAATAGGATTACACCGGTGGCTTCGCTCCGGGTTGTCAAAATTTATCACATAGAATCTGGGCGGATGCTCGTATTTGTCCGTGTTTTTCATTAGAGTGTTGTATGCGATAACGCTCAGGTCGTCAAACTTGAAATCGTAGATATACATGCTGAAGCCTTTTCGAATTTGCTGTTTGATGTAATTGTTGATGATGGCATACGATTTCCCGCTACCCGGAGTCCCCAAAACAATGCTCGCCCGGAACGGATTTACCACATTAATCCATCCGTTATATGTTTTCTTTTTGTAGCTAAAACGTGTTGGCAGGTTCACCGAATATTCATTTCCCATTAACTGGGTTTCCTGCATAAACGATTCATTCTCCATGTTAAAAACATCTTCCATCAGGTTGCTTTTTATCAGTCGGCTCATCCATAACCCCGCCTTTAAAAGGAAAATATACCCAACAGCCAGGGTAATCACGTAAAAGCTGCATTTAAGAGCGATTGGGTATTGCAGTTTGATGATAAAACCGTTGAAGAAAAACAGTATAAGCCCTGAAACCAAAAATGCCGATATTTTACCCCATGTTATCTTTTCTTCTTTAACACCCCTGATTCCCAGACATGAGATGGCAAGCAAGCCAACACTCACGAGTTTTGTCCAAACAGGATGCGAGAACAGACCGGTATTTCTCTGGAAATTCAGCAGAATTTTGTCAATGACTAGTAATGTTGCGTTCTGCTCCGCCAGGAATTCATAACAAAACCAATAGATGTGAATAATAAGAATCAGGATGCTGACACCGCGTATCAATTCGATTATTTTGGCAAGGCTTCGTACATCGTCTTCGTTTTGCATGGCTTATAGTTTTCGTTTTTTTCTTCTCTTTCGCTTCATCCTTCGGATAAAGGCTTCCTCTTCAGGGTTCTCTCCACGGCTTTCCATATTCAATAACCCGAATAAATTTTCAAGCGTTGACTCAGGTGAATCGGTGGATTTAGGCGGCGTAAATTCTGGCGACTTTTCCTGTTCTGGTGTGTGTTTTTCTTCGTTGAATTTTTGTTCAAAGGCATTGGCCGAAAATTCCTTTCCCAGACGTGAACCATTGAAAACGAACTTCTGCTGGTGGTCGATAAAGGTCACACCATAAATACGCCCCGATTCGTTTTCGCGGAACAAAGCTGAAATCTGGTTTTTCAAAAGTTGCTTTTCAAAATCTGCCCTGCTTTTGCAAGTTTCCAGTGCCTTTGTGATAATTGCTTTCGGGCTTTCTTTGAGGTTATTGGTTTTGATAAGCTCTTTCGATTTTTCAATCCGTTTCTGAATGGCTTCATTTCCTGCCTGTTTCCCAAACTTTGAAGATTTTATTGGTGTCCCGAAAACCTCACCTTTTTCGTTTAATGCAGCATAAACAATTCCTGAGTACAGTTTTCCACGGTGTTCGCCTCTTACTTCGGCAACTTGCACGTTATAAACGGAAAGCAAAGCCTTGTATTCGTTGAAAGATTGGAACTGCCAGGTTTGTGATGCTGCCCGAACAATATTGGCAATTTGCTGCTTGACATTGCCTTTCTTCGGGTCAATTGCCTTTAATGAATAACCTTCTGCTTTTTGTTTTTCACTGGCGGGAATAAGTCCGTATTTCTGTTCCAATTCACGGCAAATCCTCATGGACAAACGGTGCTGAAAATTGTCCCGGATCATTTTGCCTGTTTCATCCACCTTGACCGAAACAATGTGGAGGTGGTGGCGGTCGATGTCTTCGTGCTTGTAAACAACAAAAGGCTGATTCCCGTAACCCAGCTTTTGCATATACTCTTCAGCAATTTGTGCCAACTTTTCATCACTTAATTTGTCCTTGGGGTCAGGATTTAAAGAGATGTGGATGACCGGATTTTCTGTTCTTTGGTTGGCCAGTAAATAAGGCTCGAACGAACCTGTACAAATCCCGATACTGAAGTTGCCATCTTGGGGTTCCACCATGTTGTTGGTGAAAATCACCTTGGCACAACCGGCATTTACTTTCTGATGGTTGTATGCCAGGGCACTGTACAACGAACTTCCCGAACTTATTTTTGCAACCATTTTTCCTCAAATTCGTGGGTTAAGTTCATCACCTGCTTGTTGATGGCCACCAGTTCCAGAGTTGCTTTTTCCAGTTGGCTTAAAAATACCAGTGCTTTTTTCTCCGAGAAATTGTTCTTGATGGCTTTGGTTACCTGGTTATAATTCACGCCGATTGCCCGGAATTGCCCATAAAAATTGGTCAGGCGCATGTAAAAATCAGATGTTCCTTTATCAATTTTTACCACTTTCACCTGCTTCTCAAACAGGCAGACCGTGATAAAATGGGCTTTGACTTTCATTCCCGAAGCTTCAAACAGCGATAGAAACCGGGCGTTGTCTTCGTCGTTCATGTTAATCGAGTAGCGGTGGATGCACGGGTCTGCTTTCTGCTTCCGTCCGCCTTTGTGCTTTTGTCTGTTTTCGCTTGTCATTGGCATCTGCTTTATGGCTTTACACGTTTACAAAAATGCTTATCAAAAATCACCGACTTCGGAAGGTGATTTTCGCCATCGGGGCAAGTGGTTTTCAGGTACTGAAAACGTTTTGAGGACCTCAAAACACAACTTGCCGTGTGCCTGTGCACACTCTTTTAGCGTTGCTGATTTTTTAATGCTTGCCGTCGCATCGGTTCAGCTCGTTTCCCAATTCAAATTTTTACTGCTGGCAAAGGTATGGGGAGTGGTTTGATCCGTAATTATCCCGAAAAAAGCCAAAAGCAGACAGACGACGCCAAACAGTGCCAGCCACTTTTAGAGCTGGATTTCCGATGGGTTTTATCTCTTCATTTGCAGGCACAAAACCTTGATTAGAGAAATGAAACAGCGAATATTCAGGCGGGCAAATAATGGATTGCTTATCCTTTCAATTGAGGAATTATGCGTTCAGGAGCTCATTGATTTAACTATTCGATGATCGCAATAATTGAAGATCGGTTCGCTGAAGTATTTAAACGTTGGAACGCTTAAACAATTAAATGTTTAAACAAGCATTTAACCGGTTACTCAGGTATTCAATTAATTAGGCAATGAAGTGATTAGCCGAAAAGACAAACGAAAGAACGATAACATGATTAACCAATAAAATAAACAACATGGAAAAGGAAACATTATTTATTGCCTTCAGCACTCAGAAAGGAGGCGTGGGCAAATCGGCTTTTACCATTTTAATGTCGAGCTATCTGCATTATGTGCAGGGTATGGAAATCGCGGTTGTGGATTGCGATTACCCACAACACAGCATTGCAGAAATGCGACAGCGCGACATGGATCAGGTAATGAAGGACAACTATTACAAGCAAATGGCTTATGACCAGTTTACTTCGCTAAAACGAAAAGCTTACCCGGTTGAAAAGAGTTTACCGGAAAATGCCATTGCAACTGCCGGAAAATTGATTGACAATACTGCCAATCAACCCGACATTATCTTTTTCGACCTTCCGGGGACATTGAACAGCAAGGGAGTTGTAAAAACACTGGCCGGAATGGACTATATTTTTTCTCCGGTCAGCGCCGACCGGGTTGTATTGGAGAGCACCTTGAAATTTGCTTCCATGCTGAACGAAAACCTGGTAAGTGTGGGGAAAAGCAACATCAAAGGGCTGTACCTGATCTGGAACATGGTGGACGGACGGGAGAAAAGCGAACTCTACGAGGTTTATGAAAATGTGATTGGCGAACTTGGCCTGAACATCCTAAAGACCTTCGTTCCAGATTCGAAACGTTTCCGGCGCGAACTTACATCGGGGCACAAGCCTGTTTTTCGTTCTACTTTATTCCCGGCTCATAGCACATTACTGAAAGGCAGTAACCTCGATGTGTTGGCCACGGAAATTCTGCAAACGATAAAACAGTAAAATCATGGCACGGAAACAATATAACCCGGAAGAGATTGATGAAGCTTATTTGATCTCGACCATTCAGAACGGCCAACAAGCCACAGAGCAAAAACAGGAAAAAGCTACGAGTAAGCCAAAGGCTAAAAAGACGGAAGTTTCTATCGGTTACTTGTCTGTTTTTATCCGGCAAACTGACAGCAAAGCACGGTTTGGCAAACATGTTCCCATCCGGCAGGAATACCACGAGCGGATTCAAAAGATTGTGCGTGTGATCGGCAACGACGAAATCTCGATTTTTGATTACATCGACAATGTGCTGAGCCAGCATTTTGAAGACTTTCAGGAGGAGATTGTCAAACTGTATAACGAAAAGAATAAGGATATTTTTTAACCTCAAAACGGTTTGATATGGCTGAATTTATTCTAGTTACCGCAATACTGGTTCTTATCATCCTTTTGCTGAAAGGATGGCGTAAAACCGGAACAGCCTCCGTTGAAAGAGAAAGTACACGAGAGAAAAACATACCTGAAGGAATTGTTGGCAAAAGTTTCTGATCCAATTCTGTGAGCAACAGACCATTTATCTGAACACGGATGAATTATTGGTTTGACCAACTTATTTGACTTTTCTTGACGCACAATCTCCCATCTCCACATTGAAGGAATCTCATTCCCGTAGTCTTCAGAATCCCATAATTCTATTAATTCTGCCACTTCCTCTTGTATATATAGTTCGGTCGTTTCCACTAATATCTTGTACAAATAAATCCGTGGTTCTCTAATTATTCCGTTTGGAAAGTTATTGAATCCCATCCTTTTCCATATCTTCTCTGAGCTTGCAGGAGCACAAAATAGCTGAGCGACGAATACTCCATCCTCAATAAATCCGTCAAAACTACCTTGCAACAGAAATTTGCCAATTCCCTTTTTTCTCTCGCTGGGTTTGACTTCAGCAATTTCGATATTAACTATGTAGTCAGAAAAATAAAATGTAAGAAAACCAACAGCAACATCATCTTTAGTAACGACTATCAGCCTGTTTTTTTGAAATGAATTCTCAATTATATCCATTTGACAGAAAAAGCCTTCGTTGAACGAACGATCTTCCTTTTGGAGCCATTCCCTTATTTCATTGAGGTGATGTGATTTAGGGCTATACAATACGTTCAAATTCATAATTCAAGAATTTGTATTAGATCAAAAATAATGATAACTAGTAATACCTAAACTTTCAACTCCGTGTTAAGGCTCAGGTTTTTATTCCTTTTTCCCGTTTCTCGCTAATCAAAAATTCTCACCGAAACCTATGCGGATTCTGGAGGTTAGGGAGTTTTGTTTTTCGTTACGGACGTTTTCCGAAATTGTTGATTCTATTCTTCTTTTTCAGCGCATTGTCAATTAACGTTATGCGTCTTTCCATCGGGTAGGTCGTTGTTGTTTTGGTGGCTTCAAAAGGTCGTGTTTGGGTGTGCAGTTTTTTTGCGGAAAATACTATTCAACGAAGGAGGATGGAGATTTTCTGCAAAATCGCAGACTTGAACTTGCTCACCCTCAGAACACGGATTTACCTTTGTCATCAAAACAGCAACACCAGACGGAAAGGCCAGATTTTAAATAAGTACAATGGAAAAAGAAGAACTTTTATATGCGTGATAGGCGAAATTTAGCAACCCATTTCACAAAAAGGGCAGTTAGACATTTTCCAAAAAATCTTAATGGTGCGCAGGCAAAGGCAAGTGTAACGATTGAATGAGCGGGTCAACCCGTTTAGGGTGATTCAGCGAAATAAAAGAGTTACTCTTGCGCGGGAACCGAAAGCTCCTTAATGCAGGGAGAGAGGAACGAAAGACCGGAATGAAGGGGCTGAAGGGATGGGGCAAAATGCCATTAAACGTTTTCCAAAATCTTGGGAGGTGGCAAAAACAAGTGTGGATGCAGAATGAAAAGTAGCGAGGTCTGTCCGAAGGCAGGGTGAGCGAAGTGAAATGAAGCATATACTCTGTGCGCGGTGCTGATGGTTACTGAACGGAAGACATGTTCCGAACGGGTTCGGAGTAATGGATGTAATGAAGTTACCGGAAGCACAGGAACTTTATCTGAGAATCTTGATGGTGCGGGCAAAGGCAAGTGTATCGATTGAATGAGCAGGTCAACCCAGTTAGGGTGATTTAGCGAAATGAGGGAGTTACTCTTGCGTGGGATACCTAAAGCTTCTGAATACAGGTATTGAGAAAAAAAAGACCGGAATGAAGAGGCTGAAGGGATGGGGCATCATTGAATTTATTGCTTTGAAAACGAAACACATTGCTTATTCTTTGAATATCTAAAATAAGAATTCGGACAAATACAGACATATCAGGTCAGTTTATTCACTATTTCCCAAAATACTACTGCATTCCGTAGGTTTATTGTAGCTGGACTAGCAGAATCAAGATTTCTGGGTTCAGCCTCGCGATACTATGGCAGAAAAACAAAATAGAAATATAGAGGAAGCAACTGAACGGGTGAAGGCTAGATTACCGTTAGAAAAACTACGTCTTATATCCAAATACAAGGATTTGTCTGCTGAAGATTACGAACAGCTTATTAAAGATGCAGAAACCATTGCTCTTTTAATCTTGAAAGCCCTCTTTTTGAAGAAATAACACGCCATCCTGGTTCAAAATTTGCAGTATAATTCTATCTTCGATTTTAACTCAAAATATTGCTGTGATGAGTGATTTAAGCCTATTCAAACAGTTTGCCCCTCAAGCGCCGAAACAATTTCAGGAAGGGAATAATGCGGTTATCTATACCCGGGTATCGTCAGCGGACCAGGAAGACAATACCAGCCTAGCATCACAGAAGAAACACTGTGAGATGTATGCAGATCGAAGGGGCCTAAATGTGGTTGGATATTTTGGCGGCACTTATGAGTCTGCTAAAACAGATGATAGAAAAGAGTTTAACCGGATGCTGACCTTTGTAAAACGTACAAAGAATATCAATTATGTGATAGTCTATTCGTATGAACGTTTTTCTCGCTCTGGCATTAACGGGGCTTCCATTGCTGAAGATTTATTAAAGAAATATGGGGTTATGACTTTAGCTGCAACACAGGAGCTTGACCCGAGAACCCCAGCAGGTTCCTTTCAGCAAAAGATATTATTCCTTTTTGGGCAAATGGACAATGAGCTAAGACGGGATAAGGTTATTACTGGAATGAAAGAACATCTTCTGAACGGATATTGGGTATGGCGAATACCATTTGGGTACAAAGATTTAAACAAGGGGAAAGCTAATCAGCGTCATTTAGTGGTTAATGAGCAAGGGAAACTATTAAAAAGTGCTTTTGAGTTGAAAGTTTACAAGCAGCTCACTAATGCGGAAATTTCGAGACATTTGTCCCGTTTAGGATTAAATATTAACGAAAAACGTCTTAATGAGATATTTTTAAATCCTTTTTATTGCGGACTTCTCACGAGTAAAATGATTCCTGGTCAAGTTATTGAAGGAAGGCACGAGCCATTGGTTTCAAAAGAACTGTTTTTAGCGGTACACAATATTAGGGATGAAAAGAGAAGTCAGGCTTTTGTACATGATAAAGAAAATGAAAATTTACCTCTGAAAATTTTCACCCAATGTGATAAATGTAAACAACCTCTAACCGGATATTTAGTTAAAAAGAAAGGATTGTATTATTACAAATGCAGCACTAAAGGATGTCAAGTAAACCGAAGTGCGAAAGCAATGCATGATTTATTTCGAGACCTATTGAAATGTTTTCAAATAGGAAAGGATGAGTTTGAAATAGTCAGAATTCATTTAGAGGAGCAAATGAATGTTTTCTTTGCATCAAGTTTTAAAGATGCCAGAGTATTAAAAAGTAACTTGGCTGAGGTTAAAAAGAAATTGGAGGCTATTGAGGAAAGATTTGTCATTGGGGAGATTGATCGTAATCTTTACGATAAATTCAGACCCAAATATGAAAGGGAATGTTTTGAGATTGAACGGGAATTGAATAAGAGTGACGGATATTTCTCGAACCTCAAAAAAGTAATTGATTTCGCTATTAAAGTATGCCGTAATCCATTGATAATGTGGAATGATTTGGATTTTAATGGCAAACAGGTATTTCAAAATTTACTATTTCCTGAAGGAATTATCTATAATCGAGAATTCGATCAATATCGAACCACAAGAGTGAACACTTTTTTCTCGGCAATCCCGCAATTGAAGCGGATTTTGGAACAAAATAAAAGCGGAAGTTTTGTCAATTTTGACGAAACATCCGCTTTGGTGCCCAGAACAGGACTCGAACCTGCACACCCTTACGAGCACTAGTCCCTGAAACTAGCGTGTCTACCGATTTCACCATCTGGGCATTCTGCTTTTCGTTCAAAGCGCTGCAAATATAGGAAAATTTAGTTTCGCGAAATACTTTACGGTGCAAAATTTCAAAAAAGGTTTCGTCATCCCCAACGTTCACTTTTTAATTCGTATAACACAAATACTTACTCAGTCTATAGCGTTCATTGGTCGGCAATTTTCCGTTATTTGTCGTTTGTTTGTTTCCGTAAATCCTGAAATAAGGAACTTCAAATCCAGAAAATAAACTGAAACATGCCACAAAATTATACTGAACAGTTTGCCGAAATTTGGCAAAAGTGTCCTTCTGATTTTCCCCGGTTCGATCGGCTGTATTCCGACGAAAGTAAATCTTCGAAAGAAAACGAGATCTCCCATTTTCTGAACAAATTCAAGGGCGGGAGAGTAACCCGGTTGCGAAAATTGTGGGCCAGCAATCAGGTAGATAGCCCATTGATCTGCGAAGCAAGACGAGTTTTGTCGCAGTCGCTTGGATTTACTGATGCTCAGCTCGACCTTCTGTTTTCTGATGACTTGTTTAATTTCACAAAATCGTTTGTTTTGAAAGCGCGGTTGTTTGATACGGAACTTTCGGTACACGACATTTTTCAGGCTTGCCGGAATGCCTGGATCATGGCCGGGTTGCAACTTATTATGGGATTTCCAGTTCTGGTTACATCCTCTGTTTTTGCGTACAGCATGCTCTATCCGTACTCTGATAACTTGATTGACAACCCTTGGGTTAGCACATCGGAAAAAGCGATGTTCAGCAATCGTTTTAAGTTGCGACTCGAAGGTGTACCAGTTTTACCTGCATCTTCCATCGAATCAAAGTTTCATCAGTTAATTGGTTTGATTGAAGAAGAATATGATCGCTCCGCATTTCCGGAGGTATACGAAAGTTTACTCGACATCCACGATGCTCAGACCAAAAGCATTAGCCTGGTGCATGCCGAAGGATTGCTTTCGGAAGATGAGATACTGAACATTTGCATCGGTAAAGGTGGAACATCGGTGTTGGCCGATGGTTATCTGATTGCCGGAAAACTGACTTCGCAGCAACGCTATTTCCTGTTTGGGTTTGGTGCGTATTTGCAGCTACTCGACGATTTGCAGGACCTTTCAGAAGATACGGAAAACCAGTTGAAAACCGCATTTTCTTCAAAAACAGGGTTGACGAATGATATGAAATTCAATAAAACTTATTGGTTTGGCGAAGAAGTTATGAAAGGTTTGGCCTATTTTGACGGAAAGCAGATCGATGTTTTTCGGTCGTTAATGAAAAGAAGTCTCGACTTGTTCATGGCCGAATCGCTGGCGTTCAATGAAGATCATTTTCCGAGACAGTTCGTAGCTGAATTGGAGCGTCACGCTCCTGTTCATTTCACCTATCTGCGATCGTTAAACGAACAGTTAACTTTAAATAAGAGCCTGATTACAGGTATTTTTGATGAAATTACTTCCGGAGAAACGGTATAGAGGCAATGATTTAAAATTTTATTTAACCGCCTCAAGAAAGTCACCCCCGAGAAGTTTTTTGTGTTATAGGGAATAAAGTGTTTGAAGGACAATTATTTTTTTGTTGTTTTGGAGTAGGAACAGACTAAACTAATGTAAAATCAATAAATCTACAGGAAATGAAGAAGTTGTCTTTCGTTTTATTAGTGTTGGCAGCGTCATTTATCGCGAAGGCACAGGTGAATGTGCTCGAAATTGATGCAGCCGGCGGAAAAACCGTGATCAATAAAAATATCTACGGACAGTTCGCCGAGCATTTGGGGCGTTGCATTTACGATGGAATATGGGTCGGTAAAGATTCTCCGATTCCGAATGTGAACGGCTACCGGAAGGATTTGCTTGAAGCATTGCAGGCGTTGAAAGTGCCCGTGTTGCGCTGGCCGGGAGGCTGTTTTGCCGATACCTATCATTGGAAAAATGGCATTGGGCCGTTAAACGAACGTCCGAAAATTAAGAACGTATTTTGGGGCGGTACAGTTGAGGATAACAGTTTTGGAACTCATGAATTTCTGAATCTTTGTGAGTTGCTGGGTTGCGATCCGTATATTTCGGCTAATGTTGGATCTGGAACCGTTGGTGAAATGGTCGATTGGATTGAATACATGACTTCGGACGATGACGTTCCGATGGCTAATCTTCGCCGGAAAAACGGTCGCGAAAAACCATGGACTGTGAAGTTTATCGGAATTGGAAACGAAAGTTGGGGATGTGGCGGAAACATGACTCCGGAATTTTATGCTGATTTGATGCGTCAGTACTCAACTTATGCCAGCATGTACGGTGGCGATAAATTCGACCGAATCGGATGCGGATCGAATGGCAGCGATTACAACTGGACCAAAGTATTGATGGAAAAAGGACGCAACCACATGGACGGACTTTCGGTTCATTATTACACCATTGCCGGAGAAGGCTGGAACAACAAATCGGCAGCAACCGGATTCGACGAAAAACTGTATTTCAGCGGATTGAAAAAGGGTCTTTTCATGGACGAACTGGTAACGCGTCACTCAGCCATTATGGACCAGTACGACCGCGATAAAAAAATTCCATTGCTGGTTGACGAATGGGGAATTTGGACCGACGTTGAGCCGGGAACCAATCCAGGGCACCTATTTCAGCAGAACTCCATGCGCGATGCGTTGATTGCTGCTACAACCCTCGATATCCTGAACAGACACTGTGATCGGGTGAAAATGGCCAACATCGCCCAGATCGTGAATGTATTGCAATCAATGATTCTGACGAAAGGCAACCAAATGATTTTGACGCCAACCTACCACGTATTCAAAATGTTCACCGTTCATCAGGATGCCACATTCCTTCCTTCAGGATTGATTTGCGAAAAATATGAATTGAACAACGAACAGATTCCGGCAATCAGCAGTTCGGCTTCGGTCGACAAAAACGGAAAAATTCATGTAACGCTGAGCAACCTGAATCCGAAAAAGGAAATTAAACTGGACGTTAACCTGAAAGGCAAAGTATTCTCGAAAGTAAGTTCAGCAACGGTTTTAACCGCTCCTGAATTTAATTCGGTGAATACGTTCGACAAACCCAACGTGGTTGCTCCGGTGAGCTTCAAAAATTTCAAAAAAGTTGCCGACTCGAAGCTTGAGGTTAGTCTCCCCGCAAAATCGGTTATCGTTTTGGAACTCGAATAGCAAAAAGCATAAAATTGCCGGACCCGATTTCGTTCGGCAACCAATAACCTGAAAGGCCGGATTACGTTTGTAGTCCGGCCTTTTTGATGCAAATATGTTGTTTGGGGCGTGTGGCAAAAAGATGTACTTTTGGAACTTTCATTTGCACATTATGAGTACAGAACAAATCAAGATAGGATTTTTGGGTGCAGGCGGAATTGCCCGTGCACACGCTTATGCGCTAAATTCGCTCAAATATTTTTATGCGGCGGTGCCCGAGGTTGTTTTCGAAGCTGTTTGTTCGGCTCGAAAAAGCAGCAGTGACAAATTTGCTGCCCAATATCATTTCAGGAAATCGCTCACGCTGGAAGATTTTATAGCCAATACTGAAATCAATACCGTTTTCATCTTAGGCCCTAATAATGTTCATTTTGGGCATTTGAAACTGGCTCTGTCGATGCCTTCGGTCAAGCGCATTTACCTCGAAAAACCGGTCTGTTCGAATCTCGAAGAAGAGAAACAAATGCTCGACCTGGTTGGCCGATCCGACAAAATTATCCAGATCGGTTTTCAATATTTACAAACAGCTTCGGTGCGCGAGGCACTTGCTTTTTGGAGATCGGGAAAATTAGGAAAGCCCATTCATTTCGACCTGAAATACTACCATGGCGACTATTTGCAGCAGTCGTACCGCGAAAAGCGGGTAACCCGTTTGACACCGGCACCCGACGGCGGAGCAATGGCGGATCTCGGCTCGCACGGAATTAGTTTGTTGATGGCTTTCCTCGGCGAAAATCTGCAGATTACAAGTGCGTTGCAGGCCGGAAATTTTGCTGACGTGCCTGCTGATTCCGATTTATTCAGCCTGATTTCGCTAGTCGATCCGCAAACAAAAGCTGCCGGAACAATGTCGGCCAGCCGTATCAGTTCGGGGACCGGCGACCTGGTTTCGCTCGAAATCTGGGCCGAAAAGGGCATGCTGCGCTACTCGTCGCACTCGGTTGACTATTTCGAATATTACCTGGAAGAAACACAGCTTTGGACGCGGCAAGTAGTTGGAAGCAATTACACGCCCATCAGTAGTTTCCCGTCGGGACATGTACCTCCAGGATGGCTGCGTTCTATGATTCATGCCCATTATATTTTTCTTGGAGGAGCCGACAGCAAAGCTTTTGTACCCGATTTGGCTCACGGACTGGCGGTGCAGCGCGTAGTTCGCGAAACCGCTGATCACCTGAGGAATTACCGAAATTTGATTGAACATGACGACACGAAATAGCGGAATTTTACTTCATATCAGTTCACTGCCCGGAACACAGGGAATCGGCAGTTTGGGAAAGGAAGCTTTCCTGTTTGTCGATTTTCTGGAACAAACCGGGCAAAAAGTATGGCAGATTTTGCCACTCGGACCAGTAGGTTTTGGAAATTCTCCATATCAATGTTATTCTGCTTTCGCCGGAAATCCCTTGTTTATAGATCTTCACGAGTTGGTTAAAGAACGATTGCTGGAAAAAACGGCTATCGAACCTCCGAGTTTTAGCCTTAAAAAAGTGGAGTTTGAGCGAGTGGAAGCTTGGAAAATGAAACTGTTTCAGGATGCATTCCTGAATTTAAGGAAAAGTTTTGAGCGGTTTCAGAATGACTATTCGGCATTTCTGAATGAACATGGCTGGTGGCTGAATGATTATGCTTTGTTCCGGACTTTGAAGGAGAAAAATGAAGGCTTGGCATGGAACGAATGGGATTTGGAGCTGGTGAGACGTAACCGGCAAAGGATCGACGAAATGATATACAAGTATCTTGATGAGGTTGATTTTCAGCGATTCCTCCAGTTTTTGTTTTTCAGGCAATGGCACAAACTGAAAGCTTATGCCAACTCAAAAGGCATTCAAATCATTGGCGACATTCCGCTGTACGTGTCGCTCGACAGTGTTGATGTTTGGGCTAACCAGGATATTTTTTTACTCGACGAAGATGGTTGTCCAACCCAGGTTGGCGGCGTTCCGCCTGATTATTTCAGCGAAACCGGTCAATTGTGGGGAAATCCGGTTTTCGACTGGCAGCGTCTCGAACAGCGCGGTTTCGATTGGTGGCTGGCTCGAATCCACTTCAATTTGCGCATGTTCGACCAGGTTCGAATCGATCATTTTCGCGGATTAGAGTCGTTTTGGTCGGTCCCGGCAGGCGAAGAAACAGCGATCGTGGGAGAGTGGGTTCCGGCGAAAGGGCACCAAATGCTGAGTCGTTTGAAAGAGCATTTGCCCGTTTTAAACGTGATTGCCGAAGATTTGGGAATCATTACTCCGGAAGTGGAGAAGCTCCGTCGTGATTTCGATTTGCCGGGAATGAAGGTGCTCCAGTTTGCCTTTGGATCTGATTCGACGAACGAACATTTACCCCACAATTTCGAGACAAATTTTATTGCTTACACCGGTACACACGACAACGATACCTCGCTGGGCTGGTTTGACTCACTCGGCAAAAAGGAACGTCGGTTTTTGCGCAAGTATATCTCCGGAAGTGGAAAGCAGTTTGTGCAGAATTTCATGGAAACAGCCTGGGCTTCGGTTGCCCGAACTGCCATTGCGCCGATGCAGGATGTGTTGGGACTGGATTCAGCTGCGCGCATGAATACTCCGGGGATTGCCTCCGGAAACTGGGACTGGCGTTTCGATTGGCCGCAACTGCGCAACAATCACAAAGTTTTTCTGAAGAAAATTACTGAAAAATATAATCGGTAGAGGAGTTCCCGATTTCAAATTCCAAGTCTGAACTACTTTGAATTTGAAACGTTCATGATACTTTTTGGATGAAGCTCCAAAGTGTTTCCATAAACATTTGCGGCTGTTCGGCGTGCAGCCAGTGACCGGCAGCGGGGATTTCAGCAATTTCAGCTTCAGGGTAAATTCGGCGGATGGACGGAATGTCTTCGGGTAAAATGTAGTTGGACAGAGCACCTTTGATAAACAAAACCGGATAGTTCAAAATGGGTAAACGGTCGTCGAACCATTGCGCATTCACGCCTTTGATGATTTCGTCGAGCGTATCGTACAACACCGGAACATTCAATCTCCATTCAAACTGGTGGCTTTCCTTGCTGCGATGCACATTTTTCAGCAGAAACTGAACGATTTGAGCACTGTCGATTCGTTCCAGCAGGAAATATTCAACCTGTTTCCGGTTTTCAATTTTGCTGAAATCAATTTCCATCATTGCCCGCAGGATGTTGTTGTGCAAGTAATACTGGCTTTCGTCGTTCAGCAAAAAATAATCTTTGGGGGCGATATCCACCACAATCAATTTCCCGACCCGTTCAGGATAATCGGCCGCAAAATGCATGGCTGTTTTTCCGCCCATGCTATGGCCTATCAAAATCGCGCTTTCAATATGCTGGTCATCGAAAAATTCAGCCAGATCAGCGGCCATAGCGCCGTAGCTGTGTTCTTCGGCATTGGGCGATCGTCCGTGGTTTCGCTGGTCAATCAGGTAAACTTTATAATCTCCGGAAAGCTTTTTGGCGACAGTCAGCCAATTGTCCGACGAGCCATACAAACCGTGGACAATAACTAATGGAAATCCGTCTCCTTCCTGACGAAAGAAAAGTTTCATAATGGGTTTATTTCAGGCAGGAAAGGTAATCCTGAATGGTATTTCGCAATCCCATGTAAAGCGCGTCGGCCACCAGTGCATGACCAATGGAAACCTCGTCCAGATAAGGTACATGATCGTGGAAAAAACGCAGATTTTTCAGGCTCAGATCGTGACCGGCATTCACGCCAAGCCCGATTTTGTGTGCCAGAATGGCTGCTTCTCTAAATGGAGCAACTGCCTGTACCGGATCGTTGGGATACATTTTGGCAAACGGCTCGGTATAAAGTTCAATGCGGTCGGTTCCGGTTTCTTTGGCGCCTTCCACCATGTCGAGGTCAGGATCAACAAAAATTGATGTCCGGATGCCGGCTTGTTTAAAACGGGCGATCACCTCTTTCAGAAAACCGAGATTTGCCCGGGTATCCCAGCCGTGATCAGAAGTTAGCTGGTCGTGGGTGTCGGGAACCAGTGTAACCTGATGGGCTTTCACTTCAATAACCATTTGGATAAAATCTTCGCTTGGGTAACCTTCAATGTTAAATTCAGTGGTAATTATCGGACGAATATCAAAAACATCTGAGCGTCGAATGTGTCGTTCGTCGGGGCGCGGATGAACAGTAATTCCCTGTGCACCAAAATTTTGACAGTTGATGGCAGCTTCGAGAACATTCGGAGTGTTTCCTCCCCTCGAATTTCGTAATGTTGCTATTTTATTTATATTTACACTTAGTCTGGTCATTGCTCCAAAGTTTTTAACGGGCGCAAGTTACAATTTAGATTTGATTCAGATCATACAGAAAACTCAAAAAATGATAGCTCAAGACCTTCTTTCAGAAGTCGTTCCCCCCCTACGAATGGCCGATAGCGGACAAAAGGCCCTGAACTGGATGGAAATATTCAGGATATCTCACTTGCCTGTTGTTGAAGGTAAACGGCTTATTGGTCTCATCTCGGATAAGATCATTTATGACCTTAATATTATTGATCGTCCGGTTGGGGATTATACCGATCATTTGCTTTCGCCTCATGTGCATACCAATCAGCATATTTACGAGGTTTTTTCTTCCATTTCGGTTTTGAAACTCAGTTCAATACCGGTTTTAAATCTGCACCATGAATATTGCGGGGTGATTACCGTATTTGATCTGGCACAAAAGTTTGCTGATTTGGTTGCAGTGAATGAGCCTGGCGGGGTTATCGTTTTGGAAATGAATATGATTGATTATTCTCTTTCGCAAATAGCTCAGATAGTGGAAGGCAACGATGCAAAAATCCTTAGTTTTTATATCAATCAATACCCTGAAACGAAGATTATGACCGTCACTCTGAAGATTAATGTAATAGATTTGTCATCAATTATTCAGACTTTTGTACGGTATGATTATAACATCAAAGCGGTTTACATGGATGAATCCATGATGCAAAATTTATATGACGACCGCTACGATCAGTTGATGAAGTATATGAATATGTAATTTCTGATTTCGATTTCATGAAAATAGCACTTTACGGACTTACGGTTAACCCTGATTTTATTGGGGAAATAGCCACTTTATTTCAATTACTTCAGGCAAAAAAAGTGGAAATTTTTGTTTATCGTCCTTTCCTGGATTATTTGCAGCAGGATTGTTGCGTTGAACCTCAAATTGCAGGTTTTTTTGAACATGGAGCTGATCTGCCCGAAGATGTTTCCTATATGATTAGTCTGGGAGGTGACGGCACATTTCTCAAATCGTTTATGACGGTTAAAAACAGGGAGATTCCTTTAGTCGGAATCAATTCCGGAAGGCTGGGGTTTCTCTCGGATATTTCGCATGGAGAATTGGAAACAGCGCTGAATGACCTTATAGATGGTAACATCTTTATTGACGAACGCTCCGTGTTGGAACTTGAAATTGTGGATCAGAATCAGTCTGATTTTCAGTATGCCATGAACGAAATAACAGTGACAAGACTGGATTCTTCATCGATGATAAAAATTCATGCCTCGGTTAATGACGAATTTTTGAATACATATTGGGCCGATGGGTTAATTGTTTCTACACCAACTGGTTCAACAGCCTATTCGTTGAGTGTTGGAGGACCAATATTGACGCCCGATTCCGAAAATTTTGTGATTAGCCCAATTGCTCCGCATAACCTAACTGTTCGTCCAATTGTTGTGCCCGATCGTTACCAGATTACCCTTCAGGTTGAAGGCCGGGGATTACATTTTCTGACCACCGTCGATTCCAAATCTGAAGCCTTCTATTTTTCTGTGATGCTTAAGATTCGAAAAGCTCCTTTCAAGGTAAAAACAGTTCGCTTAAAAAATCACAGTTTCTTTTCTACACTGCGCAACAAGTTGATGTGGGGCCTGGATAAACGCAATTGATTTCGTTGTAGCTTAACAATTTTTAACCTCTATTTGGGTTTTATAATAGGCACCAGGCATGAAAATAGGAGAATTGTATTACTTTTGTAACCCTTGAAAGGTGTTATGTTCAGAGTGTAAATACTAGTGCCTGAATGTTTTATAGAGTTTAAAACCTTTCAAAAACGGATTCCGATGAAGCAAATTTTGGTCATTTTATTGTTTGTTTTTTCAATTGGGAAATCGCTTGGACAGCAAAGCGTTGATATTGGTCTTTTTGGTGGTACAGGCACTTATTTTGGCGATATGACCAATGTTGAATTGTCCAAATCTTTAAATCCTGCTTACGGAGGGTTTCTTCGGTTTAATTTCAATCCACGCTATGCACTGAGATTTAATGTAATAAACGGAACTATTGGAGCCGAAGGTGATTTTATTTCGGAGCCCTGGTCCTTTAATAAGAATGTATTGGACATTTCCATGATGTTTGAGTTCAATTACATGAAATACATTGTTGGTGATAAAGAAACGGGGTGGTCAACATTTCTTTTCGGGGGGATTGGAATGCAAACCTATCGGTATGACATTGTGGTTGAAAGTACCTTGATTGACGGTTCAGAAATAAATCCGGTAATTCCTTTTGGAATGGGATTTAAATTTGACTTGGGGAAAAGGGTTGGTATTGGGTTCGAAGGAGGGTTGCGAAAATCCTTTTCAGATAAGCTGGATAACCTTGACGACCCGCTAACCTATAAAAGGGAAGATGGAGAAGTAGTTAAGTTTGCCGATAAGTATCATAACAATGATTGGACGGCTTATGTTGGTGTTCATTTGGTTTATAAACTTATTTACGGTAATCGAGTCTGGACTTTATCCACACCCCGAAGCAGGATACTTGACTGGGGAATATGGAACAAAGACAGAAAAGAATAAACCATTCCCGTATTTTTAGAGAATAAAAATTTGTGTTTGCATAAACGATTGAAAATGTCTTTTAAAGATAAATTGATTAAAGATAAAATACCTCAGCATGTGGCCATCATCATGGATGGAAACGGCCGTTGGGCTGCTCAGTTTGGCAACGAGCGGACTTTTGGTCATGAGCATGGCGTTGAGGCAGTGCGATCGGTTGTGGAAGGCGCTGGAGAAGTTGGCGTAAAATACCTCACTTTATACGCTTTTTCAACTGAAAACTGGTCGCGTCCGAAACAAGAGGTTGATGCTTTGATGGGACTTTTGGTTCAGGCGATTTCAGATGAAACCGACGAACTTCTAAAAAGTAATGTTCGGCTGCGGGTAATTGGCGATGTAAAAAGCCTCCCGGTAAACGTGCAGGAAAGTTTAGCATGGTCAATCGATAAACTGAATTCATGTAGCGGCCTGACACTTGTTCTGGCATTAAGTTACAGCTCGAAGTGGGAAATTGTGGAAGCTGTAAAGCGAATCGCAGAACAGGTAAAACTCGGAAGTCTGAACCCTTCAGATATTGATTATGATTTAATGAATTGTTTCCTGAATACCTCAGATATGCCCGATCCCGAACTGTTGATTCGTACCAGTGGCGAGTGCCGGATAAGTAATTTTTTATTGTGGCAGATTGCATACAGCGAATTGTATTTTACTCCTAAATTGTGGCCCGATTTCAGGAAAGAAGATTTGTTTGAGGCCATTCATGATTTTCAGCTTCGTGAACGGAGATTTGGAAAAACGAGTCAACAAGTAGTTAGCTAATTCATATACGAACAGAATGCGAAATATTAAACTTCTTTTTATTCTGCTGTTGATCAGCGCAAAAGTATTTGCTCAGGAAGCTGCCGACAGCACGAACTTTTCTATCTATTATTCCAGTCCAAAAGAATACACCATTGCCGGTTTAGATGTTCAGGGCATACGATATCTGGATACACAGGTGCTGTTGCAAATTTCTGGTTTGAGTGTGGGCGATAAAATTACTGTTCCGGGCGAGGCCATAACCACTTCGATTAAGAAACTATGGAATCACGGCTTATTTTCTGATGTGAAAATCACGGCAGATAAAGTAGTTGGCGATAACATTTGGCTGCGAATCAACCTCCAGGAACGTCCCCGGCTTGCTGAAGTGAATTTTTCTGGGGTAAGTAAATCGGAAAAAGATGATATAACTGAAAAAGTTCTATTACTCAAAGGTAGTCAGGTGACTGACAACCAGGTTAACACCGCAAAAAAGACAATCAAAAATATTTTCCTTGATAAGGGTTTTTTGAATACCGAAGTCAACATCATTCAGCGCGACGATACTGCACAGAACAACAGTGTAATTCTCGACATCATTGTTGATAAAAAGGAAAAGGTAAAAATCAGCGAGATTGTATTTCATGGAAATGAGAATCTGAAACCTTTCATCCTTGAAAAATCGATGAAGAAAACCAAAGCAAAAAAGATTTATAACTTTTTTAGCTCCAAGAAGTTCCTGGGTGAAAAATATTCAGAGGATAAAATCAACCTCGTTAAAAAATACAATGAGAAAGGTTACCGCGATGCCACTGTGGT
>CAYRBM010000082.1:0-23530 GCA_964422425.1 uncultured Odoribacter sp. | reverse complement strand
GGCGAAGAAAATCAATGATTTAATCACTTTTTTTAATCTGTTAAAGTAGAATTAATCGGGCTCTAATGTAAAAAAATGTTAAAACACTTTTTATGACTATGTTATAGAATATATTTAGTCATCCTACTTCAACTGTAAATTAGTTTCTAAAAATATAAATCTATATTTTATCATAACGAATTATAATAAGTAATAATCTTTTCTAAATCGTTAATTTCTTTAACCTGAAATTTATTTGTACGAATATAATTACTCAATGCCTCTCTCTGATCAGCCAAGATTGAGAGCAATTCTTTTTCATTTTTAATTTTGACAGCACTTTCATCATTCAGCTTCAAATAATAGATGTCGCTGGTTGGGATAAACTTTGCCGGTTTGGCATCCTGATAGAGTTTTGGAGGTTCTGCATCCTGAATGCGCATGTTTTTCCTGACCAATAGTTTGCACTTACCGTCAGATTTTAATATAAAGTATGAGCCATCCTTTGCGCTTTCTTCTCCCGGACTTTTAATGTATTTCGAATAAATAAATTTCAATCCGTCAACTTCCATGAATTTCATTTTTTCTGGATGGATAATAGCGAAAATATCGCCCCGGTCTTTAATGTGCATCTCGTTTGCATAGATGTCGAAGCGAATATTCGCCTCCGTTTTTTGACCACTGGTAACTGTAATTACACCCCTGGTGAAATCCTGAAAAAGGTATGGATTCCCATTAATGTCAGAATATGAGGCAGTTTCCTCTCCGCTGATTCCTTTATTTAGTCGCAACCTTTCGAGAATTAATTCCGAATCTCTAACCGGGACTTGCGATTGGGCAGTGTTACTACTTAAAATGAATACCAAAATGGCTGCTGAAATTAAAATACTAGTTCTCATATTAATTGTTTTAAATGGTTGAGAATGCAAAAAGGCCGCCTAGCGGCGGCCTTAAAAAATTTTATTTGATAGTCAACTATTGCTTTGGAGTATAAACTGCCCAGAAAATACGAGGACCGCCAGCACCAGGATAATAGTAGAACAACTTAATTACTCCTGTTTTAGGATCATAAGAGTTTACATTGGCTGGATTATTCGGATCACCTGAAACTGCATCAGCTCTGTTGAAAGTAATTGATACTTGATAATCAGGAGTGATTTTAATGGTTACAATATTATCGGTCCAAACGCCAAAATAGTCAGTACATTCATAAGCACTGATAGGAATGAGGTTTACTGTGCTTTTTCTGTCACCACCATAAGGGGCAGTTGGATAAGTACCACCTGCTGTTGGATGGAAATATTTCATCAGCAGATCATAAGAACCTGCGAAGAAGTTAGCAACTGAAACAAGCGACTGGGTTGCAACATCAACTTTCCGTCCATCTTCCATAACCGACACATAGCGAAGTGTCCATGCATCACCAATTTTTAACACGCTTTCGTCAGCAGGCATTCCTAAACCAGCAGTTAATTTAGCATAGTTATAGGTTAATTTTACTGAAGCATCTGCTGAAACATTGGCTGAACCTACCGAAACGGTTTGATCCAACACATATGATTTACCTGTATATTTCTTCCAAACCTCGATAGAAGCAACACCTGGCCCTTTGGGTATATTGATTGTTATGTCAAAATTTTTCGTTCCGCCAAGCTTGTATGGGAAAGATTTTGTTGGAATTAATATTCCTCCAGTCTTTGCCTCACCGGTCATTAGGTCTGTATAGTTCTTCTCGCAAGAAGTTAAGACCACAGCCATGAAGAGCAGACTCAAAATTGAATATATGATTCTTTTCATGATTTAAAGTTTAAATATTTAGTAATTATTTTTTGTATCCCACCAAACTCTGGTGTTGAGGTCGTCTGCTCCCTGACGAGTGATTGCAGCTTTTAAGTTGGTAGGATTCCTTCCAGACTCGTCTGATGGATAGTAAGCTCTAACCGGTATTTTACCACCATTCTGGCCAGCAACAGCGGGTACAAGTTTCGGGAAACCTGTCCTTTTCCATTCAAAATGAGCCTGAATACCCTGATCAAACATGGCTAACCATTTTTCAGTGGCAATTTGTTCCAACGCACGAGCTGCATTCCATGCTCCGTAGTTTGCCATATAATCTTCGATAAAATCATCGATAGTCCATGCAGGATCGATTCCCAAAGCTGCAATCGCTTTGTTTTCTTTCACAATAGCATCAGCATATTGATAGTATGATCCGGCCACACCTTCGGTGTAGTATTCTTCAGCAGTTTTTGGGGAGCCAGTGATGAAGTTTCTCTGAGCAGCTTCAGCCAAAATGAATTGAACTTCGGCATAAGTCATAAGTACTCCAGGCGCAGTGGCTGCAGAAAAGTAAGTACCAATCTTCGAAGTTTTTGAAAGTCCGTTTCCTTTGTAGTTGGCTGCATCAGTCGAAGTCATACCGTTTGGTAAACCTTCCCACCAGCCACCTGCAGATGGACGGAGTGCGTAAACCGGAAGCCTGTAGTCCATGTTTGGATTAGTAGTCCACATCACGTCAATGAGTGTTTTACTAACGCGATGATCGTCGCGGGTTTTGCGGTTTTCATTAATCGGATGGTTGTTAGGCGCTGATCCCAGATAATTCAAAGCTGCATTGTCGTCGCTGCTTTCAAAAATTGGATATTTAACCGGGTCTTTTACCATCGCAGTAATGGCTGTAGTCGGATTAACTCTGTCTGATCTGCGCATCAGCAATCTCAATTTCAGAGAATTTGCAAATTTTTTCCAAAGCATCAAGTCATTATTGTAGAGAATATCACCTTCAATAGGAGCTCCGTCTTCTTTAAGCAGCGTATTGGCCTGTTCAAGATTGGCGATTAATGCAGCATAGATAGATTCCTGAGTATCATAAACCGGAGATAATATTGGTTTAGCAGCATCGCTTCCCATGAAAGCTTCGGTGTATGGAACATCTCCAAACTCATCGGTAAGTACCGACACAATATAGCTTTTCAGGATTAAAGCAACAGCCTGATATGACTCATTCTTACGGGCAACCGCGATGTTATAAAGAGTTTGTACGTCGTATCCGGATGATGCGTAAAAACTTGTCCATGTGTTGTTAATAACACTCATACGCGGAACATAACGGTCTTCATCGGGATACTGAACTTTTGCCATGTGCTGAACCCAGCAAGAGCCCATTTCGTGCCCAAAGAAAATTTCATGGACTCGGTCGGTCATCGATTCAATTGAATTGGTAAGCAACATGCTTGGTGATGCCTGGTTAATTCCAGGGCTGTTAGGATTTGTATTGATTTCTTCAAAATCTTGTGTACAGCTAGAGGTGATCATTACAAGCACCATTAGCGTAGCTGCAAAATAATATATTATCTTCTTTTTCATGTCTAATAATTTTAAATGTTAATTAAAATTTGCAACCAATGCTAAATCCAATGCTTCTTGCAGATGGTAATTGGCCAAATTCCAATCCTTGAACGTTTCCACTACTGAAGGCTGTTTCAGGATCAATGTGAGGTACTTTTGTACTTAGGATAGCCAGGTTCCTTCCCACCAAAGAAATATTCAGATCTTTGATGCCAAGTTTTGCTGAATTTTTGAAAGTGTATCCAGCTTTAACTTCACGAAGCTTAATGTAAGAAGCATCAAATATGCTCGAATAAGCTACATCACTTACATAAGATGCTTTGTTGAAAGCTTCGGCATCAGCCACCACCGTGTTTGGAATATAACCACCATTACCGTCAGACATTACCCCAACGCCAACGATACCACCTTCACGGCCAATTAAAGTTTCCTTCAAAGCTCCGGCATAACGTCCCCAGGTAGTTGTCATTGAATATAGATCGCCTCCTTGTTTAGTGTCGATCAAAACACTGGCGTTGAATCGTTTAAATGTAAATTCATTCAGTATGCCACCAATCCAGTCTGGAGTTGCATTACCAAGTTCCTTCAAATCGCCTTGAGTTGGCAATCCGTTGGTGTAGATGATGTTGTTATTCTTATCTCTGTCGAAATCATAACCCCACAGAACCCCGTATGAACCACCGGGAACAGCAAGAACCTGTAAACTCCAATATGAACCTAACAAGAATTGTTCGATACCTTCAGCAAGCTCAACAACTGTATTTTTGTTTTTTGCGAAGTTCAAAGTCAGATCCCATTTAAAGTCTTTTGTTTTAACAGGGGTTATAGCGAGCAACAATTCAATACCCTTGTTGTCTATACGGCCAGCGTTTGCTGCTTTGGCAGTGTAGCCCGATGAGGCAGAGATTGGAATATTAACAATCTGGTTAATTGATTTCTGGTTGTAATATGTTACATCGAGTCTTACACGATCCATGAAAAATCTCAAGTCAGCACCAAATTCAAGTGATTCATTTTTTTGAGGTTTCAAGCCTGCATTTGGTAATAAGTTTGGCACAGCAAGGTTCAACAATTTAGTACTTGCATTCCATCCGTCACCAAATGCAACTGTTGGTTCAAGTTGATAAGGATCGGTATCACCTCCTACTTGTGCCCAACTTGCACGAATTTTAGCGAATGACAATACATTAGATTTTATGTCGAGCAAATCGCTTAATACACCACTAGCCGAAATTGCCGGGTACAAGTATGAATTATTATCCTTCGGTAAGGTACTTGACCAGTCATTCCTGATGGAATAATCGAGGAATATGGCGTTTTTATACCCAAATTGTCCGAATCCGTACAAACTATTCATCCTTTTAGAAGAGTGGTAGTTTGAGGTCCGGGGAGTTACAGCCGAATTGGCAACGTTATACACACCCGGTACAGCTAATTCAGGAGCTTCTCCTGTAGTAGATTGTGTATATCTATCCATCCTGTTTCCTCCAAAGTTGAAAGAGAAACTGAAATCGTCAGATAGATTTTTTTCATAGGTAACAAGGAAATCAGTATTGATTTCTTTAAATGTGCTGGTGGTTTCGCCATAATATCCCGTTGGGAAATCCATGTCGCCAACAAAACGTTTTGAAGATGTGTAGTTTGCATAGATGTCACCACCAGTTCTTACATAAGCACTCAGTTCTTTGGTGAACTGATATTTAACCATTGCATTACCAATAAACCGGTCACGCTGCATAGCCGAGAGGTTTTCATACAAGGTCATATATGGGTTGTTGTGGTAATTGTGGTTCCAGTTAAAGATTGAACCATCAGCATTGTATTGTTTCTCTTTCAAAAGTTTGTAGTCAACCTGACGTCCGGTCCATGAGAATTGCTGCATAACATTGTTTGCTGCATAACCATATCCTGGTTGGTTGTCGCTTCCGGCGCTAACATAGCTACCTGAAGTAGAGAAAGTAAGTTTATCAATTGGGTTCGAACTTGCACTGAAAGCAAGGGTTTTCTTACCATAGTCGGTATTGGGAAGCATCCCGTTTTGTGTCAGATGTGTAAAAGAGAGGCGGAAATTAGATCTTTCGCTTCCACCAGCCAGTGATACGTTAGTTGAAACTGTACTTCCGGTTTCAAAAAAGTCTTTAACATTATTTGGATAAGAAACCCATGGAGCTGGCTGTGCGACTCCGTTTTCGTCAACCGAAGAGAATTGTGGAATCATTAATCCAATATCCAATTTAGGTCCCCAACTTTCGTCAACACCATCGTTTATGCCATGACCGGCACCATCAACATACGAAAATGCTCCTCCATTACCCTGGCCATATCCATTCTGGAAATCTGGAAGTTTTAACGGAGTTTCAAATGTGGTCGAGTTATTGACGCTAATAGTTAGTTTTTCACCTTTTTTCGCTTTCTTGGTTGTTACAACAATTACACCGGCAGAAGCTCTTGATCCATAAAGTGCGGATGCATTAGCTCCTTTCAGAACGGTTATGGTTTCAATATCATCGGGGTTAATGTCTGCAGCACCGTTTCCTCTGTTTGTTCCATCAGTTCCACTAGAACCGAAATTGGCGTTATCGATCGGAATTCCATCAACTACAAATAATGGCTGGTTGTTTCCACTCAATGACGAAACACCCCGGATAACAATTCGTGAAGAAGCACCTACAGCTCCCGAAGAACTTGTAATCTGAGCTCCCGAAACACGCCCTTGCAATGAGTTGATCACGTTGGTTTCTTTGGCCTTGGTGATGTCTTCACCTTTCACATCCTGTACGGAATAGCCCAACGCTTTCTTTTCTCTTGATACTCCAAGTGCGGTGACAACCACCTCGTCAACCGAAATATTTTCGGCAACCATTTTTACATTAATAGCACTTTGGTTACCGATGGCAATTTCCTGACTGGCCATACCTACAAAAGTAAAAATAAGCGCTTTTGCATCCTGTGGCACTTTTAGCCTGTACAAACCGTCCATGTCGGTAATAGTTCCCAGCGTGGTTCCTTTCACTGACACGGAAACTCCAGGAATAGATCCTCCATCGTCAGCGGAGGTTACTTTCCCTGTGATCTCCTTGGTTTGAGCCAAAAGCAGGTTCAAACCAATTGCAAAAAATGCAAGTAATAACACGATTTTTTTCATAGAGAATTATTTTAAATTAAACAGCATCACTTAACAAACGCGAAAAAGAGAGTCCATTCAAATTTAAATTCCTCGAGATCATAAGATCTCGAAATTTGATTCCCCCAAATCAAATTCCCCGGAATTTTAATCAGAATATATTGTTTTCCCCCTTTAAAATCAATATCCGGCTTTTCCCCGGATACTGAATTGAATCACAAATTTAGAAAAATGTGGATAGGATGATAATTTTGAGGGAGAAAAAATGAAACACTTTTTAACACTTTTGAAATATATGGAATTCAAAAAAAATTGAGGACTAAACTATATTCAATATAAATATCTGCAAAATAGATTGTTATGATGGACTTATCTTTTTGAGTCGTTAAGTAATTAAGAATCGTTATAAATTACAGAATTGATAGCAAATCGGGAATTTCATTTATAAACCATGTTTTTGTACGCTGATTGAGCGGCAAAAAGACTGGATTTTCCTGATTTAGCTTGATTTTTATTGGTTCTGGTATGAAATTGTTTCGAATATTTGTAAACATGATTTGGTCCATCCCAAATGAAAGAGCACCTTCAATGTCCGTTTCCCAGGAATCACCAATCATCAAACTTTTTTTCTTAGGTGCGTTGACTGATTTCAGTGCATATTCAAAAATTTCGCGATGGGGTTTGGTGGTTTGAATTTCTTCTGAAATAAAAACTTTGTAAAAAAAATTAGTTAATCCGCAATTCTCGAGTTTTTTTCGCTGTACTTCTTTAAATCCGTTGGTAATAATGTGCATTCTGTACCCTCTTTCTCTTAACGCACGCAGTGTCTCGATCGTTCCTGTGAAAAGGGTGGTTTGAAGAGCCATATTTTCGAGATAAAAATGATTCAACCCGGCCCAATTAATGCCTGATATCCCGAAATGAAGAAATGAGCGCGAAAATCTTTCGACAATCAATTCTTGCTTGGAAATTTTTCTCAAATGGTAATCATTCCATAGCGATTGATTGATTGGTTCATAAACTTCAAAAAACTCCTGAAAAGAAGGAAGCAGAGATAGAAGATTATTTTGTTCGAGGGTTTGCCTCATGGCAAGACCTGAATTGGCATCGAAATTCCAAAGGGTATTATCAAGGTCGAAAAACAAATGTTCGTAACTTTTCATTCTTCTTCCTCATTTGGTGTAGTTTTAAAACCTTCTACAACTACCACGATTTCTCCTTTTACGGTTTTCGATCCAAAATACTCGATTAATTCGGAAAGGGTTCCCCTGCGGTTTTCCTCAAATAGCTTGGATAATTCCCGGGAGACGCAGGCTTTTCGTTCGGATCCCATGAATTCGGCGAGCTGTTCGAGGCATTTTACTAATCGGTATGGCGACTCATAAAAAATCATGGTTCGAGACTCGGTTGCAAGCTCCTTGATTTTTTTCTGCCGTCCTTTCTTTTGTGGTAAAAATCCCTCAAATGTAAAACGGTCAGTTGGAAAACCCGAATTCACCAATGCCGGAATAAGAGCCGTGGCGCCCGGTAAACATTCAACCTCAATTCCTTTTTCGATGCAGGTGCGCACCAACAGAAAGCCCGGGTCACTAATTCCGGGAGTTCCGGCATCTGAAATAAGTGCTACGTTTTTGCCCTCCTCAATTTGCCTCGCAATCATTTCAACGGTTTTGTGCTCATTGAATTTGTGGTGAGAAAACAATTTATTCCTGATTTCGAAATGGCTCAGTAATTTGGCCGAAGTTCGGGTGTCTTCGGCCAGAATTACATCAGCTTCTTTCAGAATACGTATTCCACGAAAAGTCATGTCTTCGAGGTTCCCAATTGGGGTCGGAACTAAAAACAGTTTTCCCATTATCTGGTAAATCGGCGTTTTAGCAAGTCAACAAATTTCAAACTGGTTTCATTTTTCTGGAGTGTCAGGTTAGCTTTGAGATAATCAACTGCTTCCTGTATGGTTTCCAACTTATCCAAATGATCAATAATGGTATTGTATTTATCGGAGTTATTGCTGAAAATCTCTCGGATAAAAAGGAAACGATCATTCAGTCCAATCGCTGCTTTTAAGCTTGTTATTGGCCCGTTTGTCAGCGTTGTTTCAGTCTGTTTGTTTTCACTCATCACATCATTGATCGATCGTTCTTTTTGGAATGATTCTCCGACCACTACTTTTTCAGGTGCCGGATTTTCCTGAAGCGGACTCTCCGGTTTAGGAATTTCGCGTATGACAGGTCTTTCAGTTACTGAAGGCTGAGGTGAGATTTTCACTGGCTCAATGTCGTCGTCATCCAAATCTTCAATGTGAATTTCCCTAACACCGGGTTGTGGGCTTATTTTTAGTTCGTTGTACTGAATTGATGGTTCTGTCTCATCTTCTTCTTTATCTTCATCTTCTTCCTCTTCTAAATCGTCATCCTTGTCATTCTCCTCTTCATCATCTTCGCTATCCTCGTCATCGCTCTCTACATCTTCCTCATCATCTTCTTCCAGCTCGTCCTCTTCTATATCTAAATCATTTTCATCTTCGCTTTCCTCCGGCTCGCTTATATCGCTTTCATCTTCGTCTTCTGCATGATCGATTGCCAGTTCAACCATCTCATTATCCTCAATTATATCAGAGCTCTCCGGCGACTGTTCGCTAATCTCTTCATCTTTAATCTGTTCTTCCTGTGCTTCGTGTTCGGCCTCAATGGTTTCTTCTTCCGGGAATTCACGGTCTTCGAAATTGATAATTTCCAGTTCAGGATCAGAAATACTGAAATTGGAAACTTCGTTTTCTTCCTCATCAATTTGATCACTTTCTTCATCGTTTTCTTCGCTGCGGGATGGAGAACCTGAAAATTCGCGCAATAATTCAATCTCCTGGCACACTAATTTTGCTTTGCTCACGGCCAGGTCGATAATCAGGGTTGAATCGCCTTCGGCTAAAGCAACTTCTTCTGCTAACATTTTTAATTCTTCCAGATCTCTAAAAATGATCTGTGCAAGTTTACTTTTATTCATCGTTTTATGATTTTAATCGGAAATTCAAGCTTGATTTAATGCATAAAGATTTAAATTTACCTTTGCATTCAGGCTCGCAGAGGCAAATAAATCTGCCGTCAGCAATGCACTTTGAAGCCTCGTAAAAGTACAAAAATCTTTAGCATATCACCTAAAATGTTTATTGAAAGGGGAATTGACAGACAAAAAAAGACCGGTGTTATTGAGGTCATCGCAGGGTCTATGTTTTCAGGAAAAACCGAAGAATTGATCCGACGTTTGAAGCGGGCCAAAATTGCCAGGCAAAAGGTTGAGATTTTTAAACCGGCCATTGATACCCGATATTCAGTGGCGGAAGTCGTGTCGCACGACGAAAATTCGATTTTGAGCACACCGGTGGAAAACTCGGGAAATATTATGCTGTTGACAGGCGACGTGGACGTGATCGGAATTGATGAAGCTCAGTTCTTCGATAATGGGCTGATTGAGGTTTGTGTATCGCTGGCCAACATGGGCATCCGGGTTATAATTGCCGGTTTGGACATGGATTTTAAAGGAAAGCCGTTCGGCCCGATTCCGGGATTGATGGCCGTTGCCGACCACATTACCAAGGTTCACGCCATTTGCATGCGTTGCGGCGATGTTGCCCAATTTTCTCATCGCCTGTCGAAAGCCGAAAAATTGGTTTTGCTTGGCGAAAAAGACGAGTATGAGCCGCTTTGTCGTTCATGTTTTATTAAAGCTACCCATTAATGCCAACGATTTCAATCCGAGAGGTTTCTTCTATTTTGAGCGGAGAATTGCATGCGCCGGAAAATATTTCGGAACTCCTGATTTCTTCGCTTGCCATTGACAGCAGAACCATTTTTGATCCGGAGTCGAGTTTGTTTTTTGCCCTGAAATCGGAGAGAAACGACGGACATCGGTATATTCCTGATCTTGTTCATGCAGGTGTCCGGGCGTTTGTGGTATCGGAATATCCGAAAGAGTTTCAGCAATACAAACAATGTTGTTTTATTCAGGTTCCCGATACCCTGAAGGCCCTGCAAAAGCTGGCTGCCTGGCATCGTTCAACGTTTAACATTCCGGTAGTGGGGATAACCGGCAGCAATGGGAAAACCATTGTCAAAGAATGGCTGTTTGAGATTTTGCAAAACAGGACTGTCGTGCGCAGCCCAAAAAGTTATAATTCGCAGGTCGGTGTTCCAATTTCAGTTTGGAACCTTAGCTCTGCCTACGAGCTGGCCCTTTTTGAGGCTGGAATCTCGAAGCCCGGAGAAATGCAAAACCTTGCCGGGATCATTCAACCAACGATTGGCATTTTGACCAACATCGGAGAGGCTCATCAGGAAAATTTCCAATCGCATCAGGAAAAGCTCGATGAGAAACTGAAACTCTTTGAAACTTGCAAGTCACTCATTTATTGCAGTGATCAGCTGCTGGTGCACCAAACTGTTCAATCAAGATTTTCAGCATACGACATCAAACTGGTTGCCTGGTCGTTTTCTGATCATCGGTCAACCTTGCATTTCAGGAAAGAAAAGACGGATTTGGGAATGACGCTTTCCGGCAATTATGAGGGGCAGCATTTCAGGATAGAAGTGCCGTTTCAGGATGACGCCAGCCTGGAGAATGCTGCGCATTGCTTGGCGTTTGTGCTTTCGCAGCATCTGGCTGATGATGAAGTTCTATCCGCTTTTGCCCGCTTGCAGCCTGTGGCCATGCGCCTTGAAATGAAAGAAGGTGTTAATAATTGTTTGCTTATTAACGACTATTATAATTCCGACATCAACTCCCTGCAAATCGCACTTGGGTTTCTGAACAATCAGGCGCGAATGCCTTACCTGAAAAAGACAGTTATTCTTTCAGATATCCAGCAAGCCGGTATTCCCGATGAGCAGTTGTACCGGGAAGTTGCCCGATTGCTTCAGCTTCATAAAACAGATCAGCTGATTGGCATTGGGAAAAAGATACAAAAATTTAAAGGTGAGTTTGGTGAAAATGCGGCGTTTTTCGAATCTACCGATCAGTTTCTCAACACCGTTCAACCCGATCGTTTTCGTCAGGAGTGCATTTTATTGAAAGGTGCGCGCGATTTTCATTTTGAGCGAATCTCGTCGGCACTGCAAAAAAAATATCATCAAACTGTTCTAGAGATCGACCTGAATGCGTTGGTCGAAAACCTCAATTTTTTCCGGTCGCTTATTCGTCCCGAAACGCGGATTATGGTTATGGTGAAGGCATTCTCATACGGGAGCGGAATGGCCGAAATTGCCCGTATCCTTCAGTTTCACAAAGTTGACTACCTTGCTGTAGCTGTTGCCGATGAAGGGATTGAGCTTAGGCAGGCAGGCATAGATGTGCCCATTGTGGTGATGAATCCTGAAGAACACAGTTTTGAAAGCATGATTGAGTTCAGGCTCGAACCCAATATTTACTCCGATGAAATTTTCGATTCATTTCAGCGGGTACTGCAACAGCACGCCGTTGTTCGTTATCCCATCCATTTGAAACTGGATACCGGAATGCACCGACTTGGTTTTGATTCTGCAGACAAGATCGAACAGCTTGTGGCAAAACTGCTGCGACAGGAACAGATGGTTGTGCGTTCAGTATTTTCGCATTTGGCTGGTTCAGATGAGGCTGCGCACGATGAATTTACCCGCAGTCAGGTGTCGGGGTTCCTCGAACTCAGTTCAATAATCATCAGGCAATTGCCCTACAAAGTACTGCGTCATATTTTGAATTCAGCGGGGATTGAACGATTTCCTGAATTTCAGTTTGAAATGGTTCGCCTCGGGATTGGCCTTTACGGGGTAAGTTCGTGCGGCAATCAGGAGATAAAAAGTATCAGCCGTTTAAAAACAAGTATATCGCAAATCAGGCAAATTCGGGCTGGTGAAACAGTGGGGTACGGACGAAAGGGCGTGGCCGACCGTGATATGCAAATTGCAGTTTTGCCCATTGGTTATGCCGATGGATATGACAGGGGTTTGAGCAACGGTGTGGGAAGTGTTTTTATTAAGGGGCGCTTTGCTCCTGTAATTGGAAGCATTTGCATGGATATGTGCATGATTGACGTGACCGGATTGCCCGTTGCCATTGGCGACGAGGTTGAACTGATGGGCGAACATGTTCTCGTCAGTGAGATAGCTAACTCCATCGGCACCATTCCTTACGAGATTCTTACAGGCATTTCTCAGCGTGTAAAGCGAATTTATCTTCAGGAGTAAGCCATTGACTGTAAATTCAGGAAAGTGAAATTTTTAGGAATTATGAAGACAGACATTCATATAAGGCAAGCTTTACCCAATGAATTTGAAGCGATCGGAAAGCTGATGTATCGCGTTTATTCACTGCTTGACGGATTTCCATCGGAAGAAGAACAGCCCGAATATTACCAACTGCTGCTAAATATTGGCGAAATGACCAGGAAACCCCATACTGAACTTTTGGTCGCTGGTTTGTCTGACGGAACGATAGCTGGCGCGGTTGTCTATTTCAGCGATATGAAGTCTTACGGTTCAGGAGGAACAGCTACAACAGAACAAAATGCCTCTGGTTTCCGGATTCTGGCTGTTGCTCCCGAGTTTCGCGGTAAAGGAATAGGAAAATTACTCACCGGTGAATGTATCCGGAAAGCCCGGGAGAATAAACACGGACAAGTAATTATTCACTCCACCAAAGCCATGTTGACTGCCTGGAAAATGTACGAAAGCATGAATTTCAAACGATCGGAAGATCTGGATTTTATGCAGGGTGAGCTTCCTGTTTTTGGGTTCAAGCTGGAACTTTGAGATTCTGCAACTACGAACCTGTTATTTACCTATCCCAGTTTACTGATTTTTTCAAGCCGGTGAATGTCGAGAATACGAATTTTACGACCATCAATGGCGATCACCTTTTCGCCGGCAAAGGTTGAAAGGGTGCGAATGGCATTGGAAGTAGTCATGTTCGAAAGATTGGCAATATCTTCGCGCGACAGGTAAACTTTAAGCGTGGCACCGTCGTTTTCCCAGCCGTATTTTTCTTTCAGCAAAAGCAACGATTCAGCCAGACGACCACGGATATGTTTTTGCGTCAGGGTAACTGTCCGCATATTCGAAAAGCCTAATTCGCGGGCCAGTTTCTGAATAAGTTTAAACGAGAAAACCGGATTTTTAAGTAGCTTGTTATGAAGATAGTCCGGAGAAATAACCCCTACAGTTGAGTCTTCAAGAGCAATGGCCGTACCAATGTGCATTTCTTCGGCCAGTAACGCACGGTAGCCAATCAATCCCAAGGGTTTGGTCATGCGGATAATTTGTTCGCGACCACCCACACCTTCCTTGTAAATGATTACTTTTCCGTCGAGCAGAAATAAAAAACCATTGGGTTTTTCCCCTTCTTTGAAGATAAACTCATTCTTTTTGTAATAAGCCAGAGTAATGTGGTTTTGCAAATCCTCTTTTTCATCAGGGGCCAGCGTGTTGAAAATAGATTTTGGATTCTCAAAAACATCTTTTAACCCCATTTCATGACTCACCATACGAGTAAATTTTCATGTTCTGCAGCATCAAAGTTAAGTAAATTTACCAAATACAAAAATTTGGTGTATTTATTTTGGGTTCCTGAAAAATAGCCCAAAACCAACGAAATTCAGGAATATCTGGCAACCAGGGGCATTCGGCGTCCAAAGCCAAAAGCCTTGGAACTTACCCGAAGTATGGGAGGCGCCTGAAAACGTTTATACTCATTGATGTTAACCAACTTTACAGTTCGAAGTACCGTTGATCTGTCGAAACCTTTGGCAATAATCTCTTCCGGAGAAAGGTTTAGCTCAATGTAGTCAAATAAAATTTGATCGAGTATGTCGTATTCAGGCAACGAATCAGAGTCCTTTTGGTCGGGCCTTAATTCGGCTGATGGCGGCTTCAGAATGGTATTCTCCGGAATAATTTCGCATTCGCGGTTGATCCATCGGGCCATTTTGAAAACGTCGGTTTTATAAACGTCGCCCAAAACTGAAAGTCCTCCGTTCATATCGCCATACAGCGTTCCGTAACCAACCGCGCATTCGCTTTTGTTGGTGGTGTTAAGCAGAATATTTCCAAATTTATTTGATATGGCCATCAGCAAAATGCCTCTTGTCCGGGCTTGAATATTTTCTTCAGTAACGTCACTTTTAAGTCCTGAAAAGACTTCGGCCAGACTGCTTTCAAAGCTGTCAACCATTGGTTGTATGGGAATAATCTCGTACTGAATACGGAGATTTTCAGCCAGCTTAACGGCATCATCCACGCTGTGACCAGAAGAGTAGCGGGAGGGCATTAAAAGGACACGCACATTTTCTTTGCCAAGTGCCTCAACTGCCAGAACGAGGACCAAAGCTGAATCAATCCCTCCGGATAAACCAAGAACCGCTTTTTTAAAACCCATTTTCCCGAAATAATCGCGAATGCCTAAAACCAGCGCGTCGTGAATCTTTTCAATGTATTCGGTTTGTGGCTGAAGGTCTTGACAGGAAATACCGGTATCAATAATCCGGAAATCTTCTTCGAAATAGCGAAGCTCTTCCTGAATTTCGCCATTTGATCCGAGATAAAATGAGCCACCGTCAAAAACCAGCTCGGTTTGTGCGCCAACCTGATTGACATACACAATGGGCAAACGATACTTTCGCGCATTCTTAATCAGGATATTTTTTCTCCAGTTTTCCTGGTTGTACGAGAATGGAGACGCCGATAAGTTGATAACCAAATCAGGCCCCAGTTTCGACAACTCTTTCAACGGCGAAATCTGGTAAAGTTTCTCGCGGCCAAATTCATTTTGAGTTTCCTGTTCATCCCATAAATCTTCACAAATTGTAATAGCCAATCTTTTCCCTTTGAACGGAAAAACCGAAAATTGTTTGTTCGGCTCAAAATGCCTGTATTCGTCAAAGATATCGTAGGTAGGAAGCAAGGATTTATTGACGATGTGCTGAATGGCCCCGTCGTACATAAAAAATGCAGAATTGAACAGCTTTTTCCCGCGAGGCTCGGGATTTATGCTTGGTCCGCCAACAATGGCAGCAATTCCGCAGCAGTGTGCAGCTATGCGGTTTAATGCGGCGTACGATTGCTCAATAAATTCCTTTCGTTCGAGTAGATCATGCGGATAATATCCGGTTACTGACAATTCTGAAAAAACAACCAAATCGGCTCCGTTTTCTTTGGCCCGATTCAGATTGTCGATAATTTTTGAAGTATTTTGCTCGAAATTACCAATGTGGTAGTTGAGTTGGGCAAGTGCAATTTTCATAGTGAACACATTAAAAAATCAGGCCAATTTTCAGCTTGAGTGAATTGATAATGGTTTTATCATCGAATGAGTTATCGGTAGTTACATCAATCAGTCCGTTCTGGAAAACCAATCCTGCGGAGATTGCATTGCTTCTGCCAAGGTCAAAATCAAATCCTGCGCCTACGTTCATGGCCAGATTGAATAAATTAATTTCGTCGTTGATGTTTGATTTCAACAGTGCGCCATCATTGCTGTCGCCCTTCGATTCAATATTCAGCATGGCCGACAAGCCAAACAGTCCCCAATAGCGGGTTCGCCTGAATTGGTCGGTTTTTAATTTAATCGACAGAGGAACCTCAACATACCGCAACCGATAGCGGATTTTCACAGCCGATGGTAAAGTTTTTCCGGAAAATTGAAACGGCCCCGGAGTGCGGTACGAAATTTCTCCGCCAGTATTGGTAATCTGAAGTCCGGTAAGCAACGAATAACGTTCGTCGTCTGAGAAATAAAAATCTCCGTTCAATCCAAAATCGTAGCCCAACACCATCTTTTCGCGGTCGGCCTGCTGATTGTTGCCGGCATTCATCCAGTTTACCGACGGACTTCCGGTAAATGAAAGCCTGATGTGCTTCTGACTGAATCCGGCAATTACCGGAATACAAAGTAGAATGGATAAAATAAATCGTTTCATTGTTTTTTGTTTGTTTACCTAACGTGAATAAAACGCCGGAATCACTTAGTTTTGTCTGCTGCAAATCTCGAAATTTTATCTTGAAAATGGCAATAAAAAATCATCTGCTCCGTCAATACCTAAATTTAGGTCGTATGAAGACAATATTTTATGCTCTGATGCTGCTGGTTTTGTTGGGATCGTGTGCCCGAAACCCGCTGAAAATAGATATTTCTGATGTTAAAGTTGACTTGAAAATTAAGCATTTGGATGTTGATTTGCTGAAGTTGGATAAAACTCAGCTTGAGGAGAAAGTACCCGAGTTACGGCAAAAACATGGAGAGTTCTTCGATATCTTTTCTTACCGGATGATTTCCATTGGCGGGCCTGAACAGGAGAATTTTTACAACGATTTGCAATCCTTCATTTCCGACACCCTGATTCAAAAGCTTGAAAAAAAGGTAGCTGAAAAGATAGATACCGTTCAGCTTCGCGACCGTATGGAAAGAGCGTTTAAACATTACAAACACTATTTCCCGGAGAAAGGTATTCCGACAATTTATACCTGTATTTCCGGGTTTAATCAATCGGTAGTCACTTCAGAAAATTTGATCGGAATAAGTTTGGATAAGTACCTGGGCGCCGACAGTCCTTATTACGAACAACTGGCACTCCCAGCCTATAAGCGCCGGAATATGAATCCGGATAAACTCATTTCTGATTTGGTTTATGCCTGGGCAGTAACCGAATGGCCCAAGGCTGATAATGCCAATAGTCTGCTTAGTCAAATGATTTATGAAGGCAAAATGGCGTATTTTGTGGAGGCCATGCTGCCCGCAATGGACGACTCCCTTAAAATTGGGTTTACCCAAAGCCAGCTCGATTTCTGCAAAAAAAATGAAGCCAGGATGTGGACTTACCTTGCCGAGCATAAATTATTGTATTCGACCGACCGCATGACCATTAAGCGCTACATGGATGATGGGCCTTATACTGCTTCGTTTACTGAGGAATCGCCGGCACGAACCGGAGTTTGGCTTGGATGGCAGATTGTCCGCTCATATATGAAGCAACACCCCGAAACTACGTTATCCGATTTGCTGAACAACCAGGATTTTCAAGCCATTTTAAATCAATCGGGCTATCAGCCATAAACTGAGTTCAAGGTTCCAAATTCCAGGTTCCAAATTTCAGGATTTAGGGTTCAGCTGGTTTGCAATCCTGACTGAAGTGACGCTCACTGAGCCTGTCGAAGTGAACCATCGGCGAGAGCTCAGTTGAACGCTAATTGAAGTGGACGCATTCCCCAACAAAAAAGCCCCCGTTTCCGGAGGCTTTCAGTATCAAAATAAGCAAAGCTTATGGTAATTCTCTGATTTTTATGTTGCGGTACCAAACATCGTCGCCATGATCCTGGAAAGCAATGTAACCTTCTTTGGCCACATCTGCCCAGTTTGGATTAAGTTCCGGGAATTTGCTGTTTTTCACCATATTTTTCCAGTCGTCGGTCCACAGGTGATATTCCAGAACAGTTTCGCCGTTTTGTTTGTGGACAACAGTGCCATTATAAACGATAATTTCAACTGAGTTCCATTCTCCTGCCGGTTTTGCATTTTGTGGTTTGGCCGGAATCAGGTCATAAAGTGAACCAGCCTGACGGTTACCATCTTTTCCAAGCATAGCATCGGGGTGAATGGCATTATCCAAAACCTGCATTTCAGGAGCAGTTTTCCAGATTGGCCATTCCGGAATTTCCTGTCCAAGATAAAAAATACCGGAATTTCCACCTTTCCCAATTTTCCAGTCGAGTTTCAGGTGAAAATTTTTGAATTTTTTGTCGAAAATAATGTCTCCGCCATTTTCAGCTCCGGCTTCTCCGGTACCGGTTCCAACGCAATGGAGAGTACCTTCAACAACCTGCCATCCGGTCGGAAACTCGGTTTTGTTGTAACCGCGCCATCCGGTTGAAGTGGTTCCATCAAAAAGCAATTGCCAGCCAGCAGTAGTTTCATCGGCTGATAACGTGTTGTCAGCCGGAACAGCAGCTTCGGTTGTGGTAGCTGATTTCTCTCCGGCTTTTTTCTGTCCGCTCTGACACGAAACGGCGAAAACAATTGTTCCGGCCAGAAGAATTGAATAGATTTTTTTCATGAGGAAATGAATTTGAGTTTATTAAAAATTTAATGTGGTTTTCAGTCGCAGTTGACAAAGTTAAAAAAATCTTCTGCAAATCGCCCGCGGGTTAACCCGAATGATTGCAGTTTTTGTAATTTAGGTGTTACTTTCAAATTGATAGTTTAGAAAATTAAAAACGGAAAATTATGAGTCAGGGAAAAGTAAAACGAATTGGGATTTTGACCGCCGGCGGAGATTGCCCCGGTCTGAATGCAGCGATCAGAGGGATTGGGAAAACGGCCATAGTGCAGTACGGAATGGAGATGATCGGATTCTCGTCGGGTTATACCGGCTTGATTCATAAGCAGTATATTGAACTGAAAGAGAAGGACCTGTCAGGTATTCTTACCATGGGAGGCACTATTTTGGGAACTTCACGCGAGAAGCCTTTCAAAATTGTGACTGAGGAGGACAACGATAAACCGGCCCTGATCAAACAAAACTACCACGACCTGGGATTGGATGCCTTGGTTTGTGTGGGAGGAAACGGTACCATGAAAACGGCGCATCTGTTATCGCAGATTGGACTAAATGTGATTGGGATGCCTAAAACCATAGACAATGATGTTTGGGGGACGGATGTGACTTTCGGTTTCGATTCGGCTGTAAACATTGCCACCGAAGCTATCGACCGTTTACACAGTACGGCTAACTCACACGGAAGGGTGATGATTATCGAAGTTATGGGTCACAATGCCGGATGGATAGCACTTTATGCCGGAATGGCCGGTGGAGGGGATATTATTCTGATTCCCGAGATTAAGCATTCCATGGATAACGTTATCCATAAAATCAAAGAGCGCTATCAGAATAACAAGCCATATTCCATCGTTGTAGTTGCCGAGGGAATCGATCATCCGAAAAATATGTCAGCAGCAAGGTATCTTTCCGAAGTAATTCAGGAAAATGTGGATGTGGAGGCCCGCGAAACAGTGCTCGGATACACCCAGCGCGGAGGAAGTCCTTCGCCAATGGACCGCATTTTGGCTACCCGGTATGGTTCGTATGCAGCCCAGTGCATTGCCGAAGGAAATTTCGGAACGATGGTTGCCGTTAAAAATAACGAACTGACAACCGTTCCGCTTGGTGAAGTCGGAGGTAAACTTCGTTTGGTTGACCCAGATCATCCTTTGGTACAGAAAGGCCGGATGATGGGGGTTTCATTTGGTGATTAACCGTTGAAATCTCATTAAAATAGCTGTGACCGGAGAGAGTATCGTCTGGTCACAGCTATTTCTTTTGGTTATCCTGAATACCCTTTACAAAAAGGCCGTTCAGGTAAAATCAGGTTTTCTGTTTTTTCTTTTTAGCTGCCGGAAACAATACATTATTCAAAATCAGTCTGTAGCCGGGTGAATTTGGGTGCAGATTCAAATCGGTTGCCGGATCGCCTACAAAATGCTGATAATCCTCCGGATCGTGCCCTCCGTAAAAAGTCCAGAAGCCCTTCCCTATTTCACCGTGAATATACCGAGCCTCATTTGCTGCTTTATTTTCGCCCATCACCAATACGTTGGGTTTTACCAGCTCGCGGTTGTAGGCTGTGGTTTGTCCCATGAAACCTTTAATCATGTTCGCATGGTTCTGACAAAGCATGGTTGGCACCGGATCCCACTTGGCCGAAAACTGGAAAAGGGTAAAATAATCCTGTTCCCGAAGCACTTTTCGGGTGGTTGAAACATCGATGTTTGAGAATTTATACTCGTATGGATTGCGGTTTACCTGAAAGTTTTGAAAAGCAAGTGTACTTCCAAAATCCAGTTTTTCATTCATGCCCGGATCAGCCGGATCACCGTCGAACATCGATTCGCAAATGTCAATTCCCATGGCAGCCCGGGTGATGTCGTAAGTATCTGTTGCCGCACACATGGCAAACAAAAAACCTCCGTTCTGAATGTATTGATGAATTTCGCGGGTAATCACCTTTTTCATTTCCGAGACTTTCATAAAGCCCATTTTCTGCGCAAGTTCCTTGTTTGTTTTCACTTCTTCCTGATACCAGGGAACATGTTGATAAGCCTGGAAAAACTTGCCGAACTGACCGGTAAAATCTTCATGGTGCAGGTGCAGCCAATCGTAATCCTTCAGCTTTCCGTTCAGTATTTCTTCATCGTAAATTACATCGAATTTGATTTCAGCATAGGTAAGTACCAGTGTAACGGCGTCGTCCCAGGGCTGCTTGTTTGGCGGCGAATACACCGCAATTTTCGGAGCCTTCTGCATACTAACGGCATCCATGTTCTGATCTTCGCGGGCAATGCCGGCCAAAAGGTTATTGGCCTGGCCATCAGCCAGCATTTCGTAACTCACACCACGCACAAGGCATTCGCTGGCAATGGCTTGTTGATTTTGCACCAGGAAACTGCCTCCCCGGTAATTCAGCAGCCATTTCACCTCAACGCCTTGTTCCAGCACCCAGTATGTAATTCCATAGGCTTTGAGGTGGTTCGACTGTTTGTCATCCATCGGTATCAGGATAAAAGCGGCCTGAACCGATTGAACCAACAGCATCAGAAACAAGACAATGATTAAGCCTGACCTCGGATTAGAAGGGAATATGTTCGCCTCCTGTATTTTCATATTGACTGAATTTATTGTTGTCGAATGAAGAATTAACAGGGATTGCGCCCGGTTTGTTCCTGTAGGGATCATCTTCATTCATTTTGGATACAAACTTTTGTCCGAATTGTCCACCGCCAATCTCTTCAGGAATAATATTTTCCATGTCGGCGAATTTAGCCAGATTTTTCTTGAACGACAGACGCACATCGCCAACAGCCCCATTTCGGTGTTTGGCAATGATGATCTCAGCTACGCCAATCAGCGAATTTCCATCCTCATCTTCTGTAATGCCATAATATTCGGGGCGGTGAATAAACAATACGATGTCGGCGTCCTGCTCAATGGCTCCCGATTCACGAAGGTCGGAAAGCTGCGGGCGCTTGCCTTCACGCGATTCAACCGAACGGTTCAGCTGCGATAAGGCCAGAACAGGAATATCCAACTCTTTGGCAATGGCTTTCAACGAACGCGAAATCATACTTACTTCCTGCTCACGGCTTCCTTTGTTGTCCGACCCGGCAGTCATCAGCTGAAGGTAGTCAACAATCACGGCGCCAATGTTGTGCTGCATTTTCAAACGACGGCATTTAGCCCTGAATTCAAATACCGAAAGGGCGGGTGTATCGTCGATAAACAGCGGAGCATCGTCGAGCACAGCCAGTTTCCGGTGAAAATGGTCCCATTCCCAGCCCTGAAGGCGACCGTTTTTAATTTTTTCCGAACCCAGTTCGGTTTCAGAGGCAATCAAACGGTTGACCAATTGAATGGATGACATTTCAAGCGAAAAAACGGCTACCGGAACTTTGTGTTCAACGGCCATGTTCCGGGCCATGGATAACACAAAGGCTGTTTTACCCATTGACGGACGTGCAGCAACGATAACCAGATCGGTTCGCTGCCATCCGGAAGTTATACGGTCCATCGCCGTAAAGCCGCTCGGAACACCGCTCAACCCATCTTCGCGCTGCGATGCTGCTTCAATGAGCAAAGCAGCTTCGCGAAGCAATGGTTTGATCGGGACTGATTCTTTCTTGATGTTTCCTTCGGCCACTGCAAACAGCGCGGTTTCCGAGAAATCAATCAGATCGTCCACGTCAATGGTATCGTCATACGCTTTGGTTTGGATTTCGCTTGAAACCCTGATCATCTCCCTTTGCATAAATTTCTGGGCTATGATGCGGGCATGGAACTCGATGTGCGCTGCCGATGCCACCCGGGAGGTCAGCTGGGTAATCATCAGTGGCCCGCCCACTTCGTCCAAAATATTGCGGTTTTTTAATTCCTGAGTCACCATGAGCAGGTCAACCGGCTTTTCATGGGTAGAAAGGTACTTGATCACCTCGAAGATTTTCTGATGTTCTTCCCTGTAGAAACTGCGGGTATCGATGATGTCGGCCACCGTGATGTAGGCATCGCGTTCGAGCATCAGGGCTCCCAGAACAGCTTCTTCCACCTCAAGAGCCTGGGGTGGAATTTTACCGTATTGAGCATTAATCTGCTCGATGGTCATTGTGTTTTGTTTCGGGTAATTTTTTCTTTCTCCGGCCATGTGGTTGAGTTCTAGTCTATCAGCGATTGGTGATTTTTTTCTCCTGAAATTTTATGCAGGGTTTCAAAGGTAAAAAAAAAGGAGACCGTCAGACCTCCTCCGGAAAGTAAGTTGTGAACAAAATTCAGATCGGCCGAAATATATATTCCTCTATTTTTTTAATGTACCGGAGCCGAAAGCCCGGGTCATCTTGTAGAGATAGAATTTATTCCATTTGCGATAGTCGAGCCACACGAAACATGAGCCGGTGGCTCGGAGCCTTTAACCAACACTTACTTCTTCAACGATTTTGCCTGCTTTTTCAGAGCCGCTTTCGTCATGTTTTCCAGGCGGCGAAACTGAACAATTCGGGTAATCAGATCGAATGGAATCTCGCGGTCGAGCGGAAACTGAACCGCTCCTTTGGAGTTTTTGTACTGCGCAATCTCATCGGGGAAAGCCAATAGTCCCGAGGGCGCAGGATAAAACCCAAGGTGATTTTTGCAGATCGCAAAATGCACCAGATTACCATGTAATTTAAAAGTGGGCATGGCGTAACTAATGGCTTCAACGGCCTCAGGCGCTGCTTGCCTGATGGTTTCGCGTACCTGCTGAAGTTTTGGCCGCACCTCCTCTGTACAACTCAAAATATACTCATCAATGTTCTGAAACGTTGGATTCATAAGCTTTCCTTTATTAGTTCTGATTCAAAAATAAGGAATTGATCGTTATGCGTCCTGAACTCATCTTGTCAAAACGTAATTTTATAGGCCTGCGACTTTTCTCTCCTTCCCTCTTCAAAACACCAGCCGCAGCGGAATCATTTTAGAGAGGCTAAATCCGGCACTTTGGTAAAACCGGATGGCTGCTTCGTTATCGAAATCGGTGAGCAATG
>CAYRBM010000081.1:0-23768 GCA_964422425.1 uncultured Odoribacter sp. | reverse complement strand
TGGTGATCTTTATAATTGGTCCATTTTTGAGCCAAAGGCCCTTCAGGAATCCTTGCATTCAATTTACTCATGTTTCAATCTTTTTAAGAATTAAAAAAACAGGTATTGTGCCACGGCAATTACGGTGAAACCGCCTCCCAGAATAATGGCAACAATGTTGCTGATAACCTTCAGCCGTGGCATCCAGGTTGCATTGTTCCAGCCGATAGTCTGGAAACCTGACCAGAACCCGTGTGCGAGGTGGAAAGCCAGTGCAATGGAACCAATGGCATAAATGATTACGATTGGCAAAATCTGAAATGTTTCGTTCACAAGTGCATACGCATTTTCGCCTACTGCTTTAGCGCCAAAGAACGGGAATTCGACTTCGCCACCTTCCCAATGCACAAATCCTTTCATTTTCAGGTAGAAGTTGATGATGTGAACAACCAGGAACGCAAAAACAGCGATTCCGAGTGGTAACATGTTTAAAGATGCCCATTCAACGCCGGTAGTTTTTTTGCCGGAAGCGTAACTTTGCGGTCCGCGGGCTTTCATATTCTGAAAAGTCAGAATCAACGAATAAACAATGTGTACAATGAATCCCAAAGCCAAAACAGGCTCAATTACTTTAATCAGAGGGTTGGTCCCCATAAAATGCACCCCGGCATTAAAAAGCTGACCAGTTTCGGTGCCAAATACACAATCGAGCAGCAGGAACGAGTTCAGGGTTAAATGCACGAAAAGGAACAGAATCAGGAACAAACCGGATACGCTCATCAGGAGTTTACGTCCGATGGAGGCAGTCAGTAAATTGCTCATAGATAAACAGATTTTTATTTTTAATACTAGATTCGTTTTATAAGCGTGCCACAAAAGTAGAGTGTTGAGGCATCACCACCAATAAAATGTGGTGCAAAATAACTAATTTATAATGTTTCTAAGCATAAAGGGTTCAGTCACAAAACATGAGTTTATATAATATTAAGATTTGCGGTGTTGGTTGTAGTGTGGAAATCAAAAATATATCAATCGGGTTTTTGCATAAACAGCATATTTGCATATTTTTGCAGCGCCTTTAAAATCTGGGAAGAAACAATAATCATTTGTAAATACCGTATAAGGATTTGCTATTGACCAATGACTTTTCCCGAAATATGGTTCCATAGTTCAACGGATAGAATAGCAGTTTCCTAAACTGTAGATCCGGGTTCGATTCCCGGTGGGACTACTTAAGCTACTGAATATCAGTGGATTTTTGTTTAGTCATACCCTAAGTCATACTCTAATCTTTGTTGGAGTTATTTTCAACTGAATAAAACAAAGCCATTCATTAATGGAATGCCTTTCAATTTTTCACAAACTTGCAATTAACTAAAGTAATCAATTTATTTAGTCAATCCTTAAAAGTCAGTTAAGCAATACTCCAATTGAGATCATCAAGCCAGAACAAAGCGGTTCTATAAAATATTGGGTAACCTTGCACAAAAGTTTAACTTTCCGCAGCCATCAGGCCAATTAACTTGCTATCAGATTTGATAGCCTAGACATTCTTTCCCGACAAACCTTCGGTTAGCATTGATAGAAATGCAATTGCTGCTAGATATTAGATTGAACTCAGGCAGATTAGATATTCATCATTGATGATTGGCGGTTGATTCAATTGGCTTTGCGTATTGCAATCAATCTTTCGCAATTTGCTTATTTCAACACCAGTGTCGCCCGCTCTTCATACGGCTTGGTTAAGGTGCTCACCGTAAGATTGTTCCATTTCAAATTCAGGTTTTCGCCCGACTTTGCAACTTCTACTGGCGTTTCAGGAATTGTTCCGGCTTTTAACGAAAACAAAAAACCAAGCACTGCTTCCTGAATTTTCCCGAAGTTAAACTCTTTTTCGCTTCCTGAATAAATCACAAAGTCAATCCATTTATTTTTTTCGTTTCCGCCGGTTGACCAATTGCCTTTGTAGTCGCCAAACTTTTGATACGGAAGTTCAATCCTGAAATTCAGGTTACCCGACTTTCCGACCACCCGGTTTTTATCCGCTTCAGGAGCATTGAAACCAACGCTGCTGATGTCGCCGCCAAACTCAAACCGCAGGCGCAGATCGGTAGCTTTGATGGTGGCATTCTGAATCACGTCGATGGTTACATGCCGGTCGCCGCCATTGGTGGTAAAGTTGATGGCTCCCAGCACATTGGTCGAATCCTGTGCGCAAAATATATTGGCGGCAGCGTAATCGTATCCGTCGTGCAGAAAACGAATTTGCATCGAAACGGGCTTTTGCGAGGTTCCCCAGTAGGCAATCAGCGGGCGGCGCTGGTTCCAAAGGCACGACTGGTTAGCCGACGACAGCACAAAATCGCGGGTAAAATACGATTTACCGATCACCTCTTTGGTTTCGATCCACACTCCCCGATCGCTTTCCTGATACGAAACCAGCGGGTTCAGTTCAATTTTTTGCCCTCCACGAATGAACGTATCAATTTCCATTCGGGGAAGTGTGGGTTGCGTAAAATAAGGGATCAAATCAGCCGGAATCCGATGTTTCAGGATAGGATCTTCATCCTTGGAAAATTCAGTCGGAGTATCGGGATTGACAATTCCGCCGGAAGCTGTGTAAAACCATGTGTAGGTTGAAGGATTTAATAAAACGCTGTATGCACGTCCATGCGGTCCGGCCCATTGCGCAGTGGGCTGATGATAATGCCGGGCAATCACACTCCAGCCGGCGTGGTAAATAAATTCGAGGATAGCCAGATCATCGGGATTGATCACATGATTTTTCAGCCGCAGCACTTCGTCGAGCGACAGTTTGAAGTACGTCGGACTGTTGTACTCGATAAATCCTTTGTTCAGGACAGTGCAGTCGTAAAAAGCTTTCAGGCGTTTGCGGGCATAGTCCATCAGGTCGGCGTCGTTGTACATATCGGCCGTCATGTAGCAAACATACAAGCCCATCAGCGAAATGTTGGTGTAATCGGGGCGCACATCACGTTTGCGAATCGCTTGCGCTGCCAGCAGAAGCGCCTTTTGGGTTTTCTCTTTTAAATCGTTGGGCAGAATATCGCTGTGGTTGTTGATGATCCCAATGATTGGCACTGCCGAAAAGTCGGCCCAGTTGCGATCGGCAGGAGATTTCTTGGTTGCCAGCGGTTCTTCCAGACTGTATGGCCAAACACCGCAGGTTTTCGATTGGGCATCCTGATCCTGAAGTGCAATAACAGCGCGCAAAACATCAAACGCCCGTTCACGGAATTTAGGTTTGCGCGAGTTGAGCAGCGCCTCGGCATACCCCAGCGACGACCTGACGCTGTGTATTTTGGTTTCTTCCTGAAAATCGGAATGGTAATGCCGGGCTTGCGTTGCCCACACCAAATGGACTGCCGAATCATATTTCGGTTCGTATCGTTCAATTTCCTTCAGAACGATTTCAATCTCCTGATCGGTAAGCACAATGGGTTGCAGCGTCGTGTTTTTTTGATGCGACGGCGCACATGCTACCACAAACAGCAACAGAATGATGGTGATCAGTTTGGTCATTTCGAGATAGCTTTATTCATGTTGCTGACTTCAATTCCGGCGAATAACACGGCAAACAATCCGTGCGTGTCGTTGTCGTAAAAGGGGCGGTTCAGGTAGTATTCCACATCTTCCGAACACATCGTTCCGTAGCAAATGTTGTGCACCGTTCCGTCAGGTTCAATTTGTGTTTTCAACGCTTCCCAGCCTTTCAGAACATACGGTTGGTACTTTTTTGCATTGAGCCAGCCGTTGGTAATTCCACGGGCTATGGCCATTGTAAAGATTGCTGTTCCCGAAACTTCTTCGCGCGAATCGGGGCGGTCTAATACCTGTAACCAAAATCCGTTTTTATTCTGAAGGGCGACCAGCGCATCCACATGTTTGCGGTAATGCGCCAAAATGATTTTGTAGTTCGGATGGTTTTTCGGCAACACCTTCAGTACTTCGGTGGTCGCCCAGATTCCCCAGCCATTGGCACGCGACCAGTGCGGCAGCTTGACATCTTTCTCCGAATATCTGGCGTGCATGTACAAGTTGGCTTCCTCGTTCCAAACCTGCTCATTGAAACGGACAGCCTGATTGGCGGCATCGTCCAGAAAAATCTTTTTCTCTTCCGGCGAACTGGCATATTGCGCTGCCTGAATCAGGAACGGAATTCCCATAAACATGTCATCCACCCAGGTGGTGTATTTTTCAGGAGTAAGACGGGTATAAATGTTCGAACCCGGGAAACGCACCTGTTCCTCTTTGGCATATTTCAACATGCGGCTGATGTATTTTTCGTAGGCTTCTCGGTTTGCAAACGAACTTTCTTTTCGGAGTTTGTATATGAACGGAAGCGCCGGGGCCAGCGTAAAATCGAGCAGTGGTGAGAACAAAAATCCATTGTTGGCCGAATTGACAGCCCTTAATGTTTTTACCTGATAATTTACAAAAGGCGCCCCGTTGATGTGAAAATCGCAGAAATTGGTAGCATACTGATTGTACTTTTTTTCTCCTGTGACTTCTGCCAATTGCTGCATAGCCCATGCTACGCCGCCATTGTGGTAATTCCAGGTGTAATTCGTTCCCCAGGGCAGCGGGTCAATCAGGTCGCCCAAAACTTCCACTTTCGGAATCGTCCACGTGATGGGAGACGCGGCGCCTTCGTACATTTTCCCGAAAACCAGTTCTTTTTCAGGAGCATAAACAGTTTCAATGCTATTGGAATTTGCAAACGGACCAATCACCAGCCAGTTGGTTATTTCGGCTATTTTCTGATCTACATCAGGAACCGATTTCAACCCGATTTCAGGATAATTACCCGATTCAGAAACCACAGCGCCCTTCAGACTTGGCGGCTGAAGATAAACCACCCATTCGTTTCCGTAGGTTTCCGACTTGATCAACAAACTGTTCGCACCTTTTTTCAAACGTACTTTAAACTCATCGGTCATCTCAACGCTGCGTTCTTCAAAACGAAGCTCCAGTTGATGCTTCCCCGTTTTTTGATACGCGAGTTCCCCGTTTATCCATATTTTGCAACCATCGTTGTGGGCGGTCTGCAAAACCATTTCGGTGTCTGCATTTGCGGTCAAATGGGTGTAGGCGTATGCCACTGCTGGTTTGCCAACGCCAAAAGTCCGTCCAAAATCGACAAACTGCAGGCCGTTGAAACGCGGGTTTCTTTCCTGAAGTGTCAGCCGGTACTTGAACGGCGTATCGCGCACCAGTTTATCACCAATTAGTTTAACCACCGCCAAAGGGTCGGTCATTGCAGAAACGTTGGGTTGCGCCATCAGCCCAAGCGAACAGGTGAGCAACAGCAGGGTAATGAGGGTTGTATTTTTCATCTTCTATTTATGTTTTTATTTCAAGTCATTTGTTGTCATTTGTTGTTATTTGTTGTTTTGGAGCATATTGATTGTTTTTATGACCTAAATTTTTATGTCCGTCCGCTAAAGCGAGACGGCAAAGGATAACTGAATTTCAAATCAACGATTACCTATGACAGAGGTGAACACTATCCTTTGCCGTTGGCTTAAGCCAACGGACACTGAATTGGCCGACCTAAACGATATTAATTCTTATTTCCTTTTTTTCAAAACTATCTCGCGGCTTTCGCCCGCTTGCAAACTGATGATTTGCGCGGCTTTCAGTGCATTTTCGCCCAACGGAATGCGCGCCTGTTCAGATGATTCTACAAACAACCTGACTTTGGCTTCTGCTTTGGTCGGGTTGGTCAGTTTCACTTTCAGCAAACGGGCATTATCCTGAACGATTTCAGCGTCCACATTGTCAATCGCGCAGAGGTACGATTGGTCGGGCTGCATATAAACGCCCGGCAGTTCGATGTACGACAGCATCAGCGAAGTTTCGGCCCAGGTAGAGCCATACATCAGCTCGCCAATGCCTTCCAGCCAGTCGGTTGTGCTCACCCGCTCCGACATCCAGCCAATTTTCATTTTTTCGATGGGCCGTAACGGATGCGATAAATATTGTGGCATAACAAACGCGATTTCTTTTAACAGCTGCATGTAACAGGCATTTCCGGTTGCACGGAACAATCGCCACAAAGCAATTCCCGAATGGGTGCAAATGCCCGGCGCGCTGTGCTTATTTTGTGTGTTGGCCCAAACGGTTCCGATGGTTTGAACGCCCAGTTTTCCAAGCGTAGAATTCTCCGGAAACTGGTAATCGTAGGGCATCACCCAGCTCGAAAACTGATCGGCCATTTCCTCGGCCCGGTCCAGCCATTTTTTATCGAGGGTTGATTCGTACAGCAACATGAATGATTCGAGCATGGCATACGACGATTCGCTGTCGGGATTTTGCATGGCATCGCCCGGACCGCCGCAGGTAATTCCCTTTTTTATAAAGTTTTGGTAATAGTATTCCGCCGAAGCTTCTGCCACCCGCTGGTAGTCCCGATTATTGAAATATTGGGCAGCCAAAACCAATGCTGCCGGAACAATTGCCCCGCTCGTGGAACCGCCAACTGCCACATCGCCAGTCTGACTGTCCACGAAATTTCCGAATTGATGCCATTTGTCCCAGAGTTTCACAAAAGCATTGGCAACCATTTGTGTTCCGGCCTTCCATTGCGGCTTCACCCCGATGTTTTCCTTTTCCATCAGCATCAGCTGTTTGACGACATAATACAATCCGTCGCCGCTTTTGCGGATCAAATGCCAGTTCACGGTGTTGGGTTTGCGAATGTCGCCACCATACCATTTCGTGCCTTTTTCGCCCGAATCCCAGAAAAATCCTGAAGGACTGATGCCGTTGGGAAACAACCAGTCGAAATTACGGAGTACATTTTTGCGCGAGGATTCATTTCCGGCAAACAGCAACGGATAAGTGCTGATCATACCGCCAGTCCAGCCAATTTGCCAGTCCTGAAGGAAATTTTCACGCATTCCAACCGAATAGTAACCATGCTCGTCCACCCAGTTTTGCTCGTTGAATTTGGTTTCCTGTACCGAAAAGCAGGAAGAAAAAGGGATAAAAGGTTTCAGCCTGATTTCGTCTGAAAGATCTTTTCGGATTTCGGCAAACCGGTTGTATAAGTCCTGAATTTCGGGAGATGGGAAGAAATACAACCTGAATTTCAGGGTAAACTCATCACCGGGTTTGAAATCGGGCGCCCTGTCTTGTGAAGCTACCTGATTATCTGTGATTGCATACTGATAATTTTCACGAACAACCGGAACGGTAAGGCTGATTACGGCTGTTTTTCGGTCGCGAGATTCTTCGATGCTGATGCCCGAATCGCCAAACTTCGTGCCCTGATGCGTCAACAGCCAAAACCCAGTCTTTGTGGCATCGGACTGAAATCCAATGGCCGGGACACTCATCGAACCCGAACGTTCCTGAATGCGCGACGGGCCATCGTTGATGTTCAGGCGTGGAACATCCGAAATAATCATCGGTTTATCGGGACCAATGTCGCGTGAGTCGAGCAGTTTGGGCGAATAACGAATCCGGCGCGATTCAAAACGGTTACCGTTGTAGGCCGAAGCCGGCATCAAAACATAGTTGCTCTTCGACCAGTTATCGAACGTAAAATCGATGGAAATGCTGGTCTGTGGCGCCGATCCTTTGATCAGTTTACAACGAAACTCCACTTCCAGCGCATCTTTCCGATCCTTGGGAACAACCGATTGATAATTCATTTGCCAGACGCCTTCCTGAAATAAGATTTCCTGGCTTTCTCCCGGATTTCCAACGACGAAGGTCTGATGAAATTCAGGCCGGTTGAAGAAATTGTATTCGTGTTGTGTCAGTTTCACCGATGCCTGGCAATGGTTGGTTTTTAGCCAATCGTTCAGGTTGGTTTGTGCAAATCCTGAAATGGTCAAACTCCAGGCCAACAAAAAATAGATAAGCGTTTTTAGATTCATAATTTTCAATTACGAGTTGACTCCGAAAAGCTGATTAATATCCTGAAGGGATAAAACTTGAATAACCACCGGTGAAAACCGGTGGAAAAGAAATGAAATCAAACTCGCAACCCTGAAAGGGTTGAATCTTTGGTTTGTTAATATTCAACCCTTTCAGGGTTGCAAAATCAATCTTCATTCTGCCGTGGGTTTCACCCACGGTTATTCAAATCTAGTCCTTTCAGGACTGTTTTTCGACTTTCTGCCTTTTCAAAGTAGACTCAATTACTAATTTTTATAAGAACTATCAGGCCAAAATATACTATAAAATATATCGTTCCTTCAGTATTAAAAATTGGACATCATTCTTTACCATCCCCTTTTGTCAATTTCCTTTTCCAGTTTTTGCTGCCACACTTTGGCTTCCGACTGATCAACCGTGTTGCCAATTTGTTTGTCGTCGATGATCCATGCGCCTTTCCACGGAAGGGTTGAAACAATTTGGGTATAATTTTTCAACTGTTTTTCCAGGTTTTCTTTCTGCTGATCGTTCAACACCGGCGGAACCTCAAACACATCGTAGGCCAGTTTGCGTTGTACCGACCAAACTTCCAGAAATTGCTGCAACAACCAATCTGACGGATTGCGAATCAGCCCGTTTCCCCAAAGACTGGCGGTCGCCATACTATTGTACGACCTCAAAACAGCCAGTTTGGCTTTGGGTTTGGGTGGCAATCCGGCAGCCAGTTTCTGGTGAAAAGCGGCTGCCCGCTCCCAACTTTCCGGCCTTACTTTCGGGTACGTGTCGCCATAACCGAGCCAGATAATGCCATCGACGCCCTGTGCCCACTGTTCATCGGCCATGCGGTCAACCTGTTCGGGCGACACATGCTGAAGTTTTCCGTACACATGCGCCTGCATCCAGGGAACCAGCGGTTTATTGTACCGTCGTGCCAGTCCAGCGCAATAACTCATGTCGCGCGGAATGGCTTCAGTATATTCGCCACCCACCACCGGATACGGATCGAGATGCACAATGTCAAGGTTTTGGGTGAGTAATTCCTGTCCGCTGCCATCGAGGTTGTTTGAAAGGTCGAAAATTCCCATTCGGGTGGTATTCCTGAACACCTTTAAGCCCGGCGCAAGGCGGGAAATTTCATCGCGGACGGTTCCAACCAGATTGGCCAGCTGCTCGTGCAGATTGTACATCCACCAGCCGTAGGCAGCTTCGCCGTAAATTTCGGGAAAACCCCAGGTACGAGGATATTCAGCTCCTCCGGCATGTTTTTGAAAGGCCTGCACCGTTGGGGTGCTAAAATCCCACAGCGGATAATTCACCGCTGCCGATCCGTTGGTTTGCGAATGTCCGGTAATGTAAAAACATTCGTCGCCATACCGAACTGCCGCCACCACATCTATGGGGAACGTGCCGTTGTTGGCTTGTGTCCATTTGGCCAATTCCTTTTGTACCACTTTTTGAAGCGCCTGTCTGGTCGTGCTGGCGGCAGCGCTTACGTTTCCGCGGCCAAAAATCCAATATTTTTTTGTGCCCTGATAAGGCCAGTAAACAGCTATTCCAACCTGATTGAGCAGTGCAGCATCCAGACCGGTTAAATCAAACGAAACCTGGTAAAGTTTCCGGTTTTTGGTTTCAGCAGCTACCGGCATGTCTGGAGTAACACTGTCGAATTCAGGTTTTGTTCCTGAAGGAGCTTCGCTTATTTGGGCAGCAATAATTTTCAAGTGCTGTTTCCCGTCGAACTTTTTCAGCGGAACCACAATTTCGGCTTTGACCGGACTGGCCATTTCAGGATAATAATGGGCGATGCGGTCACCGAGACCGGCTTCGCTGGTGCTCCCGTCGTTTTCGGTGTAGGCAAAAGCCTTATTGTAAACTGGAGGCTCAATAATGATAGTATTTTTTCCGGCTTTAAACTGAAACAAGTGCCGGTCGATGGCTTTCCCCTGATAAACGCCGCCAATCATCAGCGCATCAACCGGTTCATAACCTTCATCGCGTACAAGGTTGGCACGTTCGGTGATATCGGGCAAATTGATGTGGTATTTCATGCCGAACTGCCTAGCCAGTTTGAGTTTTTCACGGGCATCGGCCACGTCGCGGGCATTCATATCGACCAACCCGACGCCATGCGCTTTCATGTCAGCAAAATCCTGTTCGTAAGTTGCCACTTTCTGATAGCTTGTCCAGGCTACAGGCAGATCGTTGGAGCTGGCCGGATGGGTTTGGGCCAGCAAATTGAAAGACAAAAAAGTTAAGGCCAGAACAAAAGGTATCGTTCTGTTTGTATTTTTTTTGTATTGATCTTGAAACTTCATTCTATAATTGTTTTTATTATTCATAATTCATAAATTCAACCCTTTTCAGGGTTGCGGCCTCTCTGCTTTGCTTTTCCGGGGGTGATAACCCCCGGTTATTCAAATAAAATCCCTTCAGGATTTTATGATCATAAATCTCCGGCCCAATCTGGTTTCTCGGCACGTTGCCGGGCCAGCCATTCAGGAATGTCGCCAAAAGGATAACCGGCATCGGGCACAAACAAACCAATTTCGCCCTGCGAACGATTTAAGTCAATTTCTTTTCCGGATAAATTCATTAGGCTTAGTCCTGACCGGGTGATGGTGACCACTTCCGGGCTTTGTCCTGTTTCTGGTTGATTTCCCCCGAAAACAATGGTATCATTTTCCACCTGTACGCCTCCGGGTATTTCTTTCATTTTGGGCGGCATATTTCCGGGATAGATAACGGTGATCATTTCACCACTTTTTCCTGAAATTTCGAGCCTGATTCCTTTGGTTTCCTCCAATCCGCCATTCTCATGCGACCAGTCGAAATTTTTCATGCTGAACCTGGGATGGGTGCAAAAAACGACCAGCTTTCCGAAGTCGATCATCTGACTCTTCCTGACTGGAGTATCGCCATAGGTGTGCAGACAATATGCGGCGTTTAGCGGCCGGTCGGCCCAGTATTGATCGCGGAAAACAAAATAATCCTGATCGCCGTTTTTCATCAAAACGACGGTTCGTCTGTAAATCAGCGGTTCGTCGAACTGCAATTGCGGGTAACGGGCATCCCAAATTTCGGGAGGAAGCGGTTCCACTTTCCGAAGTCGATTGCTCTCCACCTGACCAATTGCAACATCCGCTTCCGGCGAAGTTTTAAAGGCAATCAGGCGCTCGTAGCCGTCCATGTTGGCAAAAGGCATTTCGTTGGTAAAGAATGCGAGGCGGTTGTGCATGTGTTCCTGTCCGGCACGCGGACGATAGCTGCAACGATGATCGACCACCAGCGGGCGGCCATTGGCGCAATAATGCCAGGCCAGCTGATCGCCGTGATAATGACAGCGGTTGGGGCCACTTTTGAAACTCAAATACGTTTCGCGATCGGTTCCGGGGCGATTGGCAAACAAAACGCCAAACCCGGGAAATTCTTCAGTCTTCCAGCTTTTTACCCAATCGCGATCCACGTCAACCCGGGGCATACCGGTTTTTCCGGCACGGTCGGGGTGCGAATCGCCCATCGGCGAACCACGACGAATTTCGCCATCAGGATAACTGATGCGCTGATAGAATTTTTCGGAAGCTTCGAGCCGCTCGTTAATGAATTTCATGTCGAATCCCAGGTGTTTTTCGCCCATTTCTACTATTTCGCGCCAGAGCGACATGCCGTAGTGGCTGTATCCGGGGCACTCTTGTCCAGCGCCACCCGGCAGTGTGATGGAATGATAAAGGTCTTCTTTGAATTTATTTTCAGCCAGTTTTCGGAAGACTTCAAACTGTGGATGTGCTTTCAGATTCGTAGCCAGCGCAATTGGAACGAGGTTGTAATCCGTAAAGAAATTGGGGTTTTCGGGCGAAAAATAATCCCAGTAGCTGCCCCAACAATCGTTATGAATCAGGGTTTGAAACCTGATCAGCGTTGTTTCATCGGCAGGTTGACCGGCGTTTTTCATGGCCTCTTTCCCGATGCGCCGAATGGTGTGGGTGGGGTTGGTTTGTTCAGAATTGTATGGATTGATTCCCCACCATTTGACCTGTTTTCCCGGCCAGTCGAGGATATAGTCGTGATTGATTTTATCAAGGTTTTCCCAAACGTGTTTGCGAATGTATTCGGTGTCCATCGGTTCCAGGAAAGCCGACAACCACCAAAGCCGCTGGCCGCGCCAGGTTGAACAACGAACTCCAGCATAATTTCCTTCGGGTTTTACCACACATTGTAAGTTATTGTCGTGTGGCCATTTCCATTGGCTGGCTTTTACAGCTACGGCACTCAACTGCCTGTTTCCATCGGAGGCCGCAAATGCCCAGCCGTCTTTAAAATGCTGGTTCCAGCGCGGAATCAGGTTGATGTACAAATCGGGAGCAAACGAAACACTTTCGAAAGGCACCAAATCGCGGTCCATGGCAGGAACCACATAATTGGAATCTCCGCCCGGACCATTGTTGAAATGTTTGCTGATTCCTTTCCGTGGCGACCAACCGTGGCTCATTTCGAGTTCCCAGTAATCGTCAGCCCCCATTTCGTGCCGTTCGAAAATGGCAACGTGTTTCCATTCAGGAGCCAGCAGGATATCGATTTCAGCAAAAGCCGGAATGTCGTTGTTTGCACCAACCATTCCTTTAAAATCGTAACGAAGGCGAACTTTGGCGAAAATGGTTCCGTCGCCAATAACTGTTGCCGAATATTTTTTGAGTTGTTTGTTTGTTTTCCAGAAACTCTGACCAGCCCACGCACCGTTGGCCAGTTTGATTCCGGCTATTGGGGCTGGAATAGTTTCTCTTGCGCCAACCGGTATTTTTACTGAAATGTTTTTATTTTCAAGAATAAGGAAATTGGATTCGCGCAGAATTGAAACTTTTTGCGGAAAAGATTTAGGTTTCCGGGGAATTACTTCAAACTGATGACTGCTTCCTGGGGCAAAATCGCCACTCACCCAAATCTGCTTTTTGCCGCTGATTTCTTCTACCTGATGCGGAATTTCTTCTCCATCTTTTTGCACTGCGAAGGCTTTGGACGTCTGCGGAAAAGGAATTTTCAGTCTGACCGGCTCGCTGTTGAATGAATGGGGAGTGGGATTAAAAATTACGGTTTTGTCCGGAGAAAAATTACTTTTCCCGATGCCAAAAACAGACGAAGGCAAAAGCGCAAAGCCTGTTGCCGCAAGTCCTGAATTCCGGATAAAATTCCGGCGGGATAATTGGTTGGTTGTTCGGTTTAGTTTCATCAGTTAGTTAAGCTTTTAGAGAAATGGAAAGGTTATTCAAATTTGAATAACCTTTCCGAAAATATCTATTTTATCGAACCGAAGAATTTGTATTATTTTTTATTGAAATCTGTTTCGCTTAACGGTATTGGATAGAAGAAGTTGGCATACGGTGCATTTACATCGGGCACACTGCGGTCGCCGGGACCAATTGGTTTGCGGAACATTTGCAGCCAAACAATGCGGTCGCCCTCAAAATTCATTTCTTTGATCCACTCCTGATCAATCATTTCCCAGGTTGCTTCCGCATCGGTCAAAGGTACGTATGCGCCGCTTTTGGCGGTATCCCATGCACGTTGACGAACCTTGTTCAAATCAGCAGCCTGTCCGCCTTTTCCGGTGACCTGTTTCAAGGCAGCACGCCACAAATACAGTTCAGCAGAGCGAATGATTGGCAAGTTTTGCGGAGGTTGATTTTTAGCCTGTCCAAATACCGGAACACGGTAGTATTTCGCACTCATGTAAACGGGATCGTTTTTACCCACCCGGCCTTCGAATGCGCGATTGACCAAGTATTTGTAGTTGTATTTAGTCGTCGATGGCAGGCTGTTGTCGTAACCTTCCCATCGGTGAACCAATTTCGAACGTTTGTCGTTTGCCCAACTGACCGGAACCGAATTGTCGTCGGCCAACATTCCGCACCGTTTCACGGTTTTTGTATTCAGCGACCAAATCCACCAGTCGCGCCAGTCATCCACATTCGGGAAAATAACATTGTCGAAATAATGGAACATCATATTGTGCCTGAATGCTGTACTTAAATTGATGTCGGCATAAAATCCGTACCAGATTACTTCGCTGCTGTTCCAGGGTGTAGTGGCACTGTTGTTCAGCCAATTGGATTCGGGATCGTTTTCAAGTGTTCGTGGCAAGGCACTATCGTCCAAAACGCCGTTTAACTCTGTCAGTGCTTCGTCGTATTTTCCCATTTGCATTAAGGTGCGTGCCAAAAATGCTCCGGCAGCATGTTTGGTTGCACGTCCGAATTTATAAGCATTATGCATACCAGCCTCCCATTTCAACGGAAGCAAAGCTTTGGCTTCGGTAAAATCTTTCACCACCTGTGCATAAATATCTTTGGTTGGTGCAGGAGTATTATCCAATGCAATATCCAAATTTACAGGTGTTTTAATCCGAAGAGGCAACAATTGAGTGTCGTTGGCACCATTTTTATCGTACGCAGGTGCATACCAAATTAAAAGGTGATAATAGGCCAGAGCTCTCAAAAACAGTGCTTCACCTTTTATGCGGTTGATGTTTTTAGACTTGTCGGCTTCAGTCGCATTCGGAAATGGATTGCTATCAATAAAGTCGATCATGTTGTTGCAGTACAAGATAACCTGGTAACAAATCGAAAATTTATCGGTTTGACCGATTCGTTGCTGAAAGTCGCGCGAATAGGTCACGTTTGAATTCCATCCACCGTTTACACTGATTTCGCGAACGATATCGCTTTGTCCGAAGTGAACGAAAGGCATGAAATTCCAGCAGGCGCTTTCGTTTTGCACAATGGTTAAACGATAGGCATTTGCAATTCCCATTTCCATATCAGGAATGGTTTTCCAGCTTGTTACGGGTGGGGCATCCAATTCGAAGAATTCTTCATTTTCGCATCCGGTAATTGTCAGCAGCAAAGTCAGGCCGATGACCGACAGCAGCCTTGTAAATTTTATGCTATTTTTTATTTTCATAACGGTTTCAAATTTAGATTGTTGCAATTAGAAAGTTACTGTAACGCCAGCGCTGAATGTTTTTACTGATGGCAGAACCGACGGACTGGATGCTGTTTCAGGATCAAATCCGGTGTACTCGGTGAAAGTCAGTAAATTGGTGGCAGAACCATAGATTTTCAGGTTTTCCATGTACAATTTGCTGGAGATTTTCTTTGGTAAGTTGTACCCAAAAGTCAGCGTTTTAAGCCTCAGGTAATCACCCTTTTCAAGGTATTTGGTTAACTGGCGGGCGCCGTTTTTGTCGTAAGTTTCTTTAGCATTGGGCTGAACGAGGTTGTTAATATCCGGGTTTTTCCACCATCCTTTTAAGCCGGTATTCGGATCAATAGCGTTCAAATCCCAGGCGGTGGTTGCCGGTGCAAATCCTTCCATAAATAACAGTGGGTATTTAGCATCGGTTTGGCCTAGAGTAGTCCACGATTCGGTCAGCAAATCGCGTTTTTTCACCCAATAGCCATTTGATGGAGCTGTCCATTCTTTTTCACGCGAGTTGTAAAGATAGTTTCCGCCCGAGAAGGTAAAAAATACGCCTAGTTCAAATCCTTTGTAGGTGAAAGTATTATCAATACCTCCGTAGAAAGTTGGAATGCTTGATTTATCTTCCAGTACGATTTCGTGAAGTGTTGAGTTGGTATCGGTAAATGGTATTTTGCGACCGGTTTTTACAAAGGCCCCGGTTTCGTTGTATTTATCGCGGTCGATTTCCCAAATCATGTGAACACCGCGTTCAGGATCAATTCCGGCGTATTCGCACATTTTATACAGGCCCAGTCTTCCACCAACAAACAAAGTACTGCCTTTTTGGCGCTCCATTTCAGGAGTTAAACGCAGAATTTCGTTGTGGTTGGTCGAGAAATTGAATGAGGTGTTCCATTTAAAATCTTTTTGGTCGATATTCACCGAGCTCACGTTGAATTCCCATCCCCAGTTTTTCATGTCGCCCACGTTGCCATAAACGCTTCCAATGGCGGCCGAGGGAGGAGTTGAGATTTGCAGTAACATGTCGGAAACATTCTGCATATAATAAGCCAATGAACCGGAAATGCGGTTGTTGAACAAGGCGAAATCAACTCCCATGTCGTAACTGTCGGTGGTTTCCCATGTAATCAATTGATTGCCAATTGTTATAGTCGATCCGGCGCTCATAATTTCAGCTGTTCCGTAACGGTTGGCCGAACTGTTGTTCAGCGTATTGAGGTTGCGGTTTCCGGGAATCGATTCGTTACCCGTTTGTCCGAAGCTACCACGTAATTTCAGCAGGTTAACTGTTCCTTTCAACGATTCAAAGAATTTCTCTTCTGAAATAATCCATCCGGCTGAAAGAGCAGCAAAGTTACCCCAGCGCACATCGCTTGAGAAAGCCGAAGAACCATCACGGCGCAAACTTACGCCTAGCATGTATTTGTCCATCAGTTTGTAGTTTGCACGTCCGAAATAAGAACGGATAAAACGTTCGCCGCCCAGGTATCCCCGCAATTCATCTTTAATTCCGGGCGAAGTACTTCCCAATTCCTGATTATAGCCAACCGGATCGCGGCCTTCCATTTCACGTGTGTACTGGTTCGTAATTTGCGATTCGGTACCAGCAACTGCGTTGATACTGTGTTTCTCGTTGAACGTCGTATTGTATTTTAAGTAAGCATTATAATTGTAAGAAGTCCGGGTTATGGCGCCTTCGTAAACATAGGTTTTGCCTGAATTGATGACTTTACCTGAAATCCAGTTGGTGCTGTTATCCTGAATAATATCGGTTGAACCTTCGCCCCTTACCGATAACCCTTTTATTTGAGGAATGTCCAGTTCGGCGTAAATAGTTCCTAAGGCACGGTAGGTTTTCTTATTGTCGAGCATCAGGTCGCGGCGCGAAATTACGGCAAGGTTACCTGCGCCAGGATTCCAGAAACCCGAAGGATCGTTTTCGTTATAAACAGGATACCAGGGAAGTGCGCCCATGATAGCCGATCCGAAACCACCCACGTTGCCGGTTGAAATACCAGGGTTGGCATTATCGGTTTTGTTACGGTAGTTATTGGTGTACATGAGGTTCATCTTAGCCCCTGTTTTGAAATTTTTCAAAGGCTCCAGATCAATGTTGATGCGGCCGGTTAAACGATCGAAATCGTTGCCCACATTTACCGCTTTGTCTGAACGATAACCAAATGAAGCAAAAATGGAGCCTTTCTCCAAACCTTGGGTATAAGAGAAATTAGCGTCTTTGTAACTTCCTTTACGGAGTACATAATCAAACCAATTGGTATTTACTTTCAGGGCATCAGCACGACTGATCGATGTTGGGAAATTGGCGGTTAAAATATCGCCGGGTTCGAAAACGCCACGGCCACCGTTCTTTTTGGCGATGTCCATAATTTCAAACCATTCAGAAGTATTGGCAAATCCGATAGATTCAGGCGAAGTGGTCAAATCGGAAATCCCTGTGGAATAATCGAAGATGACATTGCCTTTGCCTTTTTCTTTTTTACCGCTTTTGGTGGTGACGATGATAACGCCGTTTGATCCGCGCGATCCGTAAATGGCTGTTGCAGCGGCATCTTTCAGTACTTCAACCGACTGAATATCGTTTGGATTGATGGTTGACATCGGGTTTTGAGAAACCGTTCCTGAAGTACGGCCTAATCCGCTTCCAGAGTAAACTGGCATACCATCGATAATCCAAAGCGGATCGGTTCCGGTATTAATGGAGTTAACGCCACGAACCTGAACGCTGATTGGAGCTCCGGGCGTACCTGAAGTTTCACGAATGTTTACACCGGCAGCTCGTCCTTGCAAGGCCGCGGTGAACGAAGTTGATGAAACTTCTTTCAGGTCCTCGCCTGCAACTGAAGCTACTGAGCCAATCACATCTCTCTTTTTAACAGTTCCGTAACCTACGGCAACCACTTCGTCAATGGCTATGGCATCTTCCAACAAAGTTACATTGATGGTTATTCTTCCACTTACTGCAATTTCCTGTGTTTTCATTCCTACGAACGAAAATACCAAAGTACCACTGGCAGGAACATTGCCAAGCGTATAATTCCCATTGGCATCGGTCACTGTGCCTCCGGTTGCTCCTTTTGTAACAACAGTTACTCCCGGAAGAGCTTCACCTTTGCTGTCGCTTACAGTACCTGTTACCTTCAGGTTCTGAGCAAAAAGGCTTAATGAACTCAAAAGCACGAAAGCTATACATAGCCAGGCGTATTTGAGCAGCTTGTGTTTTTCAAAAGTTTGATTTTGCATAATTAGATTAATTTTGTTTGAGAAAGAATTAGAACATTTTCAAGAGGTTAAACCATCAACCAATAATCAGGTATAGTAATCCAAAGATTAGAAGGCAGATTATCCCATAAAGGGCATATTCAACAACTTCAGGTTTTTTACGGCTGATCATGGGTTCAGATTTTTGATCAAAGTTATCGGGAGTAACTCCCTGGCACAATGGAGAAAAATTGCAATTGTATGGAATATTATTACCAAACTTGTTCTACTCTAAGTGTCAATATTCAGATTAACAGCTATATAAGATAATTAGGCGAGCGCTTGAAAAACCTCTGCAAAAGCGTCGATCGAAAAAAGATGCTATTTTTGAATCAGGAATATTACTAACGAAAACCAACTAATGCCGAAGTCTTTTTTAGTCAGTTTTTGGATTCTGTTGCTCCTTGGGGTAAAGCCTTTATCTCTAGATGCCCAAAATTCGGCAATAACGTTTGAAAGGGTTACTGCCGAGCAGGGACTAACCAGCAACCGCATCAATGGTATCGTGCAGGACCGATCCGGTTTTTTATGGATTGCCACCAATAATGGGCTGAATCGCTTTGATGGTTTCGAAAACAAACAATACACCAAGCAAATTGACGACACTTGCAGCCTTTCCAGTAATTCGGTTCTGTCTGTATTTTGCGATAACGACGATCAACTTTGGCTGCTCACCATTAATTATTTACACCGTTACAATAAAAAGCTGGATAACTTCGACCGATTTCTTTTGTCGGAAAAAAAAGAAAGTTATCGCTACGAAAACAAGGGTATGCTCGCTGCTGATCCTTCAGGAAACATCTGGGTTGGAACTCCAACCAATGGGTTGTTCTGTTTTAACAAGAAAAGTAATACCTGCTCAAAAGTATTACCTGAAATAAAATCGGTCGCATCGGTTTTTGCTGATCCTTCAGGAAAAATGTGGATTGGAAGTGAAAATGGCCAGCTTCTAAGTTTCGATCCGATGACTGGGTCAACACGTTCTTATAGGATGCCGGATGGACTTCGGCGAGCAATAAAGGACGACTTTATTTGGAAAATCTGGCAGGATAGCCCCAATCGGTTGAACTTGTTTTTGACCAGCGGATTTTTTCAGCTCGACATTCCAACCGAAAAATTTAAGGAACTGACTGACATCAATCGTCTGGTTAATTCTTCGGAACACGAATTGCGGTCGGTATTTCCTGATCAGGATTTGTTATGGGTTGGAACGCAAGGTAATGGATTTTACCAGGTTGATCTCAAAAAGAACAGGTCGAGCCGGATTCAAACGATATCGAACAACCTGAATAGTTTGAGCAACAACAGTGTTGTGGCCATCATGAAAGACCGTGCCGGAGTATATTGGGTGGCCACTAAAGATGGGTTGAACAAGTACGACCCGACCATGGAGCTGTTTACGCATTACCAGAACGAACCCGGAAACCCGAACAGTTTGCATTACAATTTTGTATCGTCGTTTTGCGAATTTCCGGATGGGAATATTGGGGTAGGAACCTTTGGAAAAGGAATTGCAGTTTTCGATCGCAAAAAAGAGATTTTTCAGGCCATCATGCACAACCCTGAGGATGCCGGATCATTGGTGGCCGATGCCGTCAGGGCGCTCGAGCCCGATCACAACGGAACTGTCTGGATTGCAACAACCAACGGTCTTTCGGCTTTTGATTTCAGGAAGAAGCGGTTTACCAATTATAAAAGCTCAAAGGAAAAAGGAAGCATTGCATCTGATGATATTTTATCGTTGCTGGTTTCGAGAGATAACCGCCTGTTTGTGGGTACCAACGGCGATGGGGTGAGCGTTGCAGATCTTTCCCGAGTGAACACTGATGGTTTTAAAACCTGCAGTCCCGATTTTGGATTGTTAAGTTCGGGTAAAGTGAGGAAAATGATTGAGTTAAGCAATGGGACTATTGTTTTTGGCACCATTGGTGGGGGGTTGGATTTTTTGTTTCAGGAAAGAATAAGCTCGTTGCGGTTATCCGATTTTTCGAAAAGTGTGGACTCGGATTATGTGAATGCCCTGAGTGAAGACCAAAACAAAAATGTGTGGGTAGGTACCTGGGACGGGCTTTTTCTGCTGGATTCCACGCTGCAAATCAGGAAACAATTCAATACAGGCAATGGGCTGCCATCCAACGAAATAACCGGCATAATAACCGATAACAACGGTGATATCTGGGTGAGCGGAATGAACGGCTTGTCGCATCTTTCCAAAACCGGCGAAACCGATTACAAAATCAGCAATTACACCGCCCGAAATGGTTTGCAGGGTTCGTATTTTACAACCTATTCCACGCTGAAAACGTCTGATGGAGAGCTGTACTTTGGCGGATACAATGGGTTCAACCGGTTTTATCCTGAACGAATTACATCCAATCAGAAAGCTCCGGAAGTAAAATTGACCGATTTTCAAGTGTTTAATCAGTCGGTGCCCATTAACCAAAAAGTTGACGGACGAATTCTACTTCATGAAAACATTTCAGAAACTGAAAAAATTACGGTGAACAACCGTCACAGGGTCATTGGGTTTCGGTTTGCAGCCATGACCACTACGCAAATCGAAAAAGTAAAATATGCCTGTCTGATGGAAGGTGTTGACCCCGATTGGGTTTATCTTGATTATAATCAGCGTTTTATCTCGTACAACAACCTTTCGCCCGGAGAATATACCTTCACAGTTAAAGCCTGCAATGCCGATGGTGTTTGGGATTCAAAAGGTACTTCTGTTATGATCGAGGTGCTTCCACCATTCTGGAAAACATGGTGGGCGTATATTTTGTATGCCGCGATGATCGTTGGTCTTCTCTATCTGGCCCGAGAATATAGTTTGTCGCGAGCGCGACTTGAAAATGCTGCGGTGCTTGAACGTGTCCATCGCGAAAAAGACGCCGAAATCAATAATCTGAAAATCAAATTTTTCATCAATATTTCGCACGAAATTCGCACTCCCCTGTCGCTGATTGTCGCGCCACTCGAAAAACTGCTTCATAGCGAAAGCATCAGCTACGATTTTAAGAAGCACCTCGAAATCATGTATGGGAATGCACAGCGACTGCTTACACTGATCAACCAGCTGCTTGATTTTCGTAAAATTGAAACCGGGAATGTTCATCTTCATGTCGCGCCATACGATGTAGTAGGATTCGTTCATGAGATTAAAAACGCTTTTGCTGAAAGTGCAGCCCGGAAGAATATTGATCTTTCGCTGGAGTCAAATGTAAAAGAGCTTTCAATTTGGTTCGACCCCGACAGCATGGAAAAAATCATGTTCAACCTGGTGGGCAATGCCATAAAATTTACTTTGCAGGGCGGAAGTATTCAATTGGTCGTGAATCATCTTCCGCAGAGAAAACAGTGCGAAATTTTGGTGCGCGACACTGGCATTGGCGTTCCGGCCGACAAACTGGAGAAATTGTTCGACCGTTTTTACCAGGTTGATTCCAAAAATTTCCTGAAACAGGACTCAATCGGCTCCGGAATAGGTCTTTCCATCGTAAAAAACCTGGTGGAATTGCACAAGGGTGAAATTACCGTTGAGAGTGCAGAAGGCGAATTCACACAGTTCAGGATGATTTTCGCGACAGGTAAGGAACATTTACAGAACAATGATTACATCACAGTTTCGGACGAACCTGTTCCCTATTCGTTCAATTTCAGATCAATTGTGCCAGTTATTGAAGAAGGTGAAACTACAGGTTCACCAGATTTGGCGCCAACCAGCAAAAAGAAAAAAGATGTAAAAATCCTGATAGTTGAAGACAATCCCGAAATCAGATATTATTTGAAACAGTCGCTCCATGAAAACTACGAAACGATGGACGCTGCTGATGGAAAAATTGGTTACGAACAGGCATTGGAACATATTCCCGACCTGATTATTACCGATGTGATGATGCCCGAGCGAAACGGAATTGAACTGTGTGGTATGCTGAAAAATGAAATGCTGACACAACATATCCCGATTATTATTTTGAGTGCAAAAAGTGCCATCGAAGATATGCTGGAAGGCCTGGAAACCGGCGCTGACGACTATATCCCAAAGCCTTTTAATGAGCAGATTTTGCTGGCAAAAGTGCGCACCCTGCTGACTAACCGGCAAAAACTAATTGACAAATATCGGTTGCAACCGACAATTGAACATCAAGGCAAGGACGATGCCACACTCAATTTTGACGATCCGTTCGTTAACCGTGTGGTTGATTTTATCCGCACAAATATTTCGGATGAAAGTTTGTCGAACGAACGGATTGAAGCTCATTTCAAAACCAGCAAGATGCAGCTTTACCGTAAGCTGAAGGCTGTAACAGGCTGGTCGGTCAACAGTCTGATCCGTGAGGTACGCATCACCGAAGCCAAAAAGCTTTTGAAAAACCCGGAAATGAATATCTCTTAAATAGCTTACCAACTGGGCTTTTCCGACCCGCTGTATTTCAGCAAATATTTCAAAAAAGAGGTGGGTGTTGCCCCTGTGCAGTTCAGGAAAGATTTTCAATAATCGCGCTAAGAGTTAAATTATATCTCAGCAATGATAGCAAGAGCTTTCTTTTAAGGGCGTTATTGATTATTCAAATTATGTCATGACTTAGTATAATATTATAAATACACCTAGCGGCTGCTTCAAGAATTTATATTTCCGATGGAAGGGGGATTAAGACATGTTCCGCCGATTATTAAGTTTAAGCTTTCTCCTCATTTTGTGAATCATTACTTTTGGTGACTTAAGATACCGATTAATGAGACTGAAAAGCGAATAGTAAGCCTAGCAAATAATGGAAGTTTAATTGACCAGAACGGTGAATCACTGGTTCCTCCGGCAGGTTGGGCTTTTTTGCTTGCTGGTGATGCCGGAATTACCAGGAAGATTACCTCTGAAGGATTGTTTTGGAGGGTTGAAGTAAAAAAAGGAAGAAGGACAATCTCGCCGGGAATGTGGGCACCTGAAAAACAATTAGTCTGGCTCGGGAAGAAGTTAAGTCGGTTCGCTTAACAAAGAATTATCAGAAAAAGCGAATTTCATAACTTGACAGAAGAGCAAAAAAACAAGTTCAATACGAAGAAGAGTTTTGCGAGGCAGTTGAAACCTTCCTGAATTTTCACAATGGTTATAAAGTGGAGAAAAGACTTGCCCAAGCTATCACTACTCATGCTATTCCTGTGGGTAGTGGAACTGTGGCCCGGACACAGACGATCCCCAGATAATGAGATAAAATCTCCATTGCGTATGTTCATTCTCGAAAAGAACCTGGGGGTATTTTCCCATTTCTGAAAAGATTTCAAAATAGGTATGGAACTGTTATGCTCGTAAAACACATTCAAATTTTTGCACAAAGTCTATATTTGTTCCACAATCTACTTAGTTCGTAATTTATCTTATTTGCATTAAGTCAATATATTAATTTCCACAAAATCGAGGAAAATTGGAAGTGCAAAATGATGCAATAGGATACAAATAATGAGGTAGTTACATCGCTTAAGGGACCTGTTTTCGAACTCTAAAAAATGGTCCCGAAGTTTACACCTTTATTTGGAGAAATACTGTGAATTTCAAGGTTTGCTAAAAACAGGTAATGTGGTCAAAAATAGTTGGTGATTTTTAGGAAAGTAATTTATAAACTCCACGCTGTTAATCT
>CAYRBM010000080.1:0-24057 GCA_964422425.1 uncultured Odoribacter sp. | reverse complement strand
CAATTCCTTCGATTTATCGTCCCAGTCACGATGCGATTCAATTTCTGAATTTGCAATTTCTTCAGCCTTTTCGCAAAGAGCTATTTTGGCATCAAGGTTCTTTTTCTGATCCGATTTCCGATCCTCAAAATAATCCTGATGCTTTTTATTGATGATTGATGTAGCGGCTTTAAAACGCTCCCATAACTCATCCTTTTTGTCGCGCGGAACTGGTCCAACCTCACGCCACTGCTCATGATATTTCTGAAGAATATTAAACGCCTTGATGATGGAAGGTTCTACCAATAATTCTTCGGCTTTCTCGCAGATTTCCATCTTCAGTTCTAAATTTTTCTTCAGATCAAGATCACGTAATTCTTTGTTAATCTTAATAAAATCATAAAAATTCTCTACATGATGGTGGTATGTATCCCAAAGATCTTTTAGCTTTGCTTGTGGAACCAGGCCAATTTCTCGCCACTGATTCTGCAATTCACGAAATTCATGGAAAGTTTTATTGATGGACTCTTTTTTATTAATTAAAGACTTGATCTCCTCAATAATCTCATATTTTTTCTGAAGATTGATCTCTTTGATCTCATCAATCTTCTTATTGTGTTCATTTTTAAAATCCTGATATTGTTTCAGCAAATTCCGAAGATCTAATTCATAAGGATCAGCCTCTGCTACAAATTGTTCCAAATCACCTCCAGCTTCAGCAAATGCTGCTTTCTGTGCCTCGATATTAGCTCTGTACCGACGGAAGAAATTAATTTTAATAGCATCTACATCATCTTTAATGCTTTCAAAATCGGCCTTCTTTAGCAACTCTCTGAGTGCATTAATTAACTCTAACTCCGACAAACTTGCGTAGTCGGCAGCTTTTATTTTCGGACTATTTTCATCCAATACCTCATCCTCATGAATCTCAAGCTCCTCTTCAGAAATATCGATCAGTTCTTCGATTGACGGGATTTCTGCCGCTTCAGCCTTAACTTCTTCTGAAGCCGGTTCAGCAGCAACTTCAACTACTTCCGAGGTAACCGGTTCAGCAGCTTCAGCCACCGGCCCGGATGCAACTTCTTCAACTGAAGACTCTGCAACTGGTTCTTCGGCAACTTCTTCTGTTACCACTTCATTAACTTCAGGAGCAGCATTTTCTTCGGCTTCCTGAACCGCTGCTTCAACTGTTTCAGTAACAGATTCCACTGCAACTTCTTCAACAGCATCAGCAACTTCAGCTAATTCGGTTGCTTCAGTCTGCTCAACAGTTTCTTCAGCAACAATCTGATCATTAACAGCTTCTGGTTCAACTTGTGTACCAGTTAACTCAACCGGGGAGTTTTTTAGATCTTTAGGTTCCATAACAAATAATTTAAATTACACGGTAATTAACAGAGAACATGGTCAATTTTGAGCGTACGAAAATAGACATTACAAGCTAATACTCAAATATTTTAATATTAAATATACGAAATAGTGGCGAGAAATAAGTTTCGTAACAACAAGAATTGATTATTTGCCGATTATTTAATCAGGTTATTACTTTTGCTGAAAATTTGAAAGTATGCGCATTGACATCTTAACAGTTGTTCCGGAATTGCTCGAAAGTCCTTTTAAACATTCCATCATCAAACGCGGACAAGACAAGGGGTTGATTGAAATTTACGTTCACAACATCCGTGATTTTTCAACCGATAAACACCGCAGGACTGACGATTATGCGTTTAGTGGTGGCGCTGGAATGGTAATGACCATACAACCCATCGAAAGTGCTATCAACTTTCTGAAAGCCCAGCGCGAATACGATGCCGTGATTTACACTAGTCCTGATGGCGTTCAGCTCAACCAAAAAGAAGCCAACAAACTATCGCTCCTGAACAATATCATCATTCTTTGCGGTCATTACAAAGGCATCGATCAGCGCATCCGCGATCATTTTGTGACGATGGAAATTTCAATTGGCGATTATGTGCTCACTGGTGGAGAACTGGCCGCAGCAGTGATTGTCGATAGCGTAGTTCGGCTCGTTCCCGGTGTTTTGTCCGACGAAACCTCTGCCCTCACCGACTCCTTTCAGGATAATTTACTGAGCCCTCCTGTTTATACCCGTCCGGCAGAATACAATGGATGGAAAGTACCTGAAATTCTTCTCTCCGGAAACGACAAAAAAATTGCGGAATGGCAGGAACAGCAAGCCTATGAAAGAACCAAACGTTTACGGCCTGATTTATTGAAATAGTAAAATTGTTACGGGTTTCGAATTTTTAAAAGCTAGTTTTCATTTTAAAAACTGCAAACAAACCGGCGACTCATTTGGCACTTTAATGCCTGTGTAAGCCAATTTTCCCGACTGCTGGTCGATACGAAACACGGTAATATCATTACTTCGCTGATTGGCAACCAGCAAAAAGCCTCCGGTGGGATCGAGTGTAAAATTTCGGGGCCAGTTACCTTCAACAGAAATTGTTTGAATCATTTCAAGCTTTCCACTTGTTTGGTTTCGCGCGAACACAGCTATGCTGTTATGCCCCCGGTTCGACCCGTAAACGAAACGCCCGTCGGCAGAAAGATGAATATCGGCACACCAGCTTTCTCCTTTAAAATCGGAAGGCAAAGTACTAATGGTCTGTATTTCCTTCCATTCACCCCCATACTTCATCAATACAGTGATGGTTGAAGATAACTCGTTGATCACATAGATATACCGCCCATCCGAAGAAAAATCAAAATGCCGTGGTCCCGATCCTGGCCGAATCTTTACAAAGGGCTGATCTCCCGGAACCAACTCCCCTTTTTCTTTATCAAGCCTGTAAATTTTTAGCTCATCGATTCCCAAATCGGCCACATAAACCAATTTTCCGGAGGCATCGAACCGAGCGGAATGCGCATGTGGTTCGGTTTGCCTTTTCGGAAACGGACCACTTCCGGTATGCTGGATCTTTTGCATCAGAGCAGTCAGGCTACCGTCGGGAAGGATGTGAAAAAGGGAAATATTTCCGCCCGTGTAATTCGAAGCCACAAGCTTCTTTCCATCCGGAGAGATCCCAACATGGCATGGATTAGCACCATTCGTCTGCACATGATTGATAAGTGTAAGTTTACCATCTTTATCGATCCGGTACGACGAAATTCCTCCACTGTTGTCCTTCTCCGGATCGGCAATTTCGCCCACGGCATAAAGGTATTTTTTGTCTGGGGACGTGGTTAAAAACGATGGATTATTGCTTATGACAGGCATTTTCAAATCAGTCAGTTTTCCTGACCGGTCATCAAACTTATAAACGAATATGCCGTTTGCCATTCCCTTGGTGTAGGTTCCAACGTAAAGAATATGTTTCTTTCCTGAAACCTCAATTCCGGTAAAAAGTAGGCCAATCAGGCACCAAACGAAGAGTTTCATTTTGGGTATTTTTAAGTAAGTAATTAACTTATTTGTGTTTGCGTTGTTCTAAGCAACAACTGATTCCAAAATTAAAATTTAATCCTATGAGAATTTCACTTTTAACTTTATTTGGCCTGATATTTCTTTCTTCTGGCTTGTTTTCGCAAAGCTTAACTAAAGTTTGGTCAACATCCGATGGACTTAAAACTCCGGAATCGGCTCTTTATGATCCGATAACCAAAACGATTTACGTGGCCAATATCGATGGTCAGGCCTCAGAAAAAGATGGCAACGGATTTATTTCAACTTTGTCACTCGATGGTAAAATCAAAAATCTAAAGTGGGTAACGGGCTTAAATGCACCCAAAGGACAAGCTATTCACAACGGAAATTTGTATGTTGCCGATATTGATGAACTGGTGGTTATCAGCATCAAAAACGCAAAAATCACCCAACGTTACAAAGCCGAAAAAGCCATATTTCTGAACGATGTTACCGCCAGCGAAGATGGAAAAGTATTTGTTTCGGATACCCGCGACAATAAAGTTTATGTGCTTGAAAACGACAAACTGATCGTTTGGAGTGACGACCAGCAACTTAAAAGCCCCAACGGACTATGGGCCGAAAAAGGAAAACTTTACATTGGAACAGGTCAGATTTTACAGGCCGACCCAAAAACAAAAGAACTCAAGCCAATTGTTAATGACTGTGGCGGAATTGACGGGCTTGAAAAGCTCAGCGACGGCAATTTCATTTATTCCAACTGGAAAGGACTCATTTTTATCACCAAAGGCACTCAATCGATCAAATTGCTCGATACGGTTGACAAACTGAACACTGCCGATATCGACTTTGTACCGGAAAGCAAGTTGGTACTGGTGCCTACATTTATGGGAAATAGTTTAGATGCTTATCAGCTCAAATAATTTGAAATCATTTCGAATGGAAAAACCACTTATTGCAGCACGGCAACCGGCCCTGGTCAACCTTGAACCTGGCACATACATGTGGTGTGCCTGCGGAAGAAGTTCGAACCAACCATTCTGTGACGGCTCACACCGGGGAAGTTCGTTTACTCCTGTTTCGTTTAAAGTAGCCGAAAAACAAGAAGCCTGGCTATGCCGGTGCAAAAACACAAAAAACCCACCCTATTGCGACGGAACGCACAACACTCTATTTGAATAATTTTACCTCACTGGTTGCAAAAAATCCGGTCTTTCGTCAGATCGGATTTTTTTGCAAAATAGCCGCGTGCAAAAATCACTAACTTTGGCAAAAACAAAAATCACATGGAAACCCCGGCAAGTTTGTCTCCATTACTCTTTTACACGTTAGCTTTGCTAATGGTCTTATTGCTTACAGCCATTATTTTTCTGATCATCCTGCTAAATAAATCGAACAGGCAGAAGCAAACTCTGGAAGCAAAATACCAGGAAATGGAGAGCAAATTCAACCAGGTTCAACTCGAAAATATTGATTCGCGGCTCAATCCGCATTTGTTCAAAAATATTCTCAATTCGGTACAATCGCACGCTTACCAAACTTATTATGCCTTGGACAAACTATCGAATGTATTGGATTACATTCTGTACGACAGCCGTAAAAAGCTGGTCACCCCCAAGCAGGAAGTTGAATTTGCACTTAACCTTATTGAAATCAACAAAATCAAATTAAGCCCGCTATTCGAACTGAAAGTAAAACTAAAAATCAACGAAAACGAACCACTCTATCATCAGCATTTGCTTGCGCCATTTATTTCGACTGATTTGATTGAAAATGCCTTTAAACACGCCGACCTGCAAAGCGCCGGAGCTTTTATTTCCATCGTTTTCGAGTTCAGCGACAGTGTATTTAAACTGACCGTTGCCAATAAAATATCAACCAAATCGCCCATTAAAAAAGAAAGAAGCGGCTTTGGTACTGAAGCGCTCGAACAACGGCTGAAAATTATTTATCAGGATCATTTTAAACTCGACCGTTTTACTGAAGACGATGTTTATATTGCTCATTTAAAAATCGATCTGCTTGAATACAAAACTAAAGTGCTTGCTGCTGGACGATGAATTGCCGGGGCTTTCGTACCTGAAACTGCTCTGTGAACAAATGCCAGAACTTGAAGTTATCAGGGCATTTAACGATCCCGGCGTATTTCTGCAAGAACTCACTTCGCTGGAATTTGATCTGTGTATTCTCGACATCGAAATGCCCGGTTTTAATGGGATTGAATTGGCTTCCATGCTCAAAAACAAACCCGTAATTTTTACCACGGCTTACAAGGAATATGCCACCGACGCTTTCGACCTCGATGCCATCGACTATGTAGTAAAACCCGTGAAACCCGAACGGCTCCAACAAGCTGTCAACAAAGCCATCCAGCGGATTCATCCCGAAATCAGGGAAAAGAAATACCTCCGGCTGAATACCGACAAAGGAGTCGCTTTAATTGATCCCGAACAGGTCGTTTATATTCGCACGTCGGAAATCGATCCCCGCGACAAAATTTTACATTCGGCAAACGGCGCCATCTACCATCTGAAAAATATTTCGTTTGAGAAACTGATTGCACTTTTACCTTCCAGCGAATTTTGCCGTGTCAATAAAAAAGAACTGATTGCCATAATTGCCGTTCAGTACTATTCGAACGACCAAATTACCACCGGTATTTTCATTCAGCCCGAAAAACAATTGACACTCACGCTGGGAGAAACGTACCGAAACGACTTCCTCGGCAAAACAATGAAATAGTTTTATTACAAAATTCATCCGGCTTGTTACAAATAAGCAAAGTCAAGCAATACCGGGCGTTGCAGGTCAATTTTCTTCTTCTATTTTTAAATCCGAAAAACCTGAATTGATGAAGAATTTAAAAAACACCGCGCTTTACATTGCTGTCCTCGGAGTTTTTATTGCTTTCATGTACTGGATTATTCAAACCGGTAAAATCCTCGAAACCGGGCGAAATGTTGTTGAACCTGAATTACAAACATCCTATTTTGCGCAGTTCGTACAGTCAATTCTTTACAATTTAACCCATCCGGTTGGTCTTATTTTGGCACAAATTGTCACCATCATTCTCGTATCGCGGATATTTGCCTTTATCTTCCGAAAAATTCACCAGCCAACTGTTATTGGCGAAATCATTGCAGGTATCGCGCTTGGTCCGTCCTTGCTGGGCATGTTGTTTCCCGAATTCTCGTCAGCGCTGTTTCCTGAAAACTCGTTGGACAATCTTAGCCTTCTAAGCCAAGTGGGCCTTATTCTTTTCATGTTCATGGTTGGAATGGAGCTCGACATAAAAGTTATTCAAAACAAAGTAAAAGATGCCGTGGTAGTAAGCAATGCCGGCATTCTCATTCCATTCACACTGGGTATGTTGCTCGCTTATTTCATTTACAGAGGTTATGCTCCCGAAGGGGTTCCTTTCATTTCGTTCGGGTTGTTTCTGGGTATGGCAATGAGCATCACCGCATTCCCGGTACTTGCGCGAATTGTTCAGGAACGCAACCTGCACAAAACACGTTTAGGCACTTTAGTAATTACCTGCGCAGCTGCCGACGACATCACGGCCTGGTGCATGCTGGCAGCCATCATTGCCATTGCCAAAGCCGGATCGTTCCTAAGTTCACTTTATGTAATCGCACTCTCAATAGCTTATGTACTTTTCATGCTCAAGGTAGTTCGTCCATTCCTGAAAAGGGTGGGCGAACTCCATTCTTCGCGCGAAAACCTAAGCAAACAAGTAGTTGCCATCTTCTTTCTCACCCTGCTGATTTCGTCGTACATTACCGAAATAATTGGCATTCATGCTCTTTTTGGGGCATTTTTGGCCGGAACCATCATGCCCGACAACACCAAGTTCCGGAACATTTTCATCCAAAAAATCGAAGATGTAGCGCTGGTTTTGTTGCTTCCGCTTTTTTTCGTGTTCACGGGGTTGCGCACCCAAATTGGCCTTCTGAATGAAATTCATCTTTGGAAGGTAACCGGGCTGATCATTCTTGTTGCCATAGCAGGAAAATTTGCGGGAAGCTCCATCGCTGCAAAAATTATGGGACAAAACTGGCGCGACAGCCTAACCATCGGTGCTTTGATGAACACGCGTGGCTTAATGGAACTGGTAGTACTGAACATCGGATACGACCTCGGGATACTTTCGCCTGAAGTGTTTTCGATGATGGTCATTATGGCGCTGGTAACAACTTTTATGACCGGTCCGGCGCTGGACTTGATTGAGCGGATATTCAGACCAAAAAGCAACATTATCGCCGAAACCGCTAACCAATTGCGAAAGTTCAAAATCATGGTGTCGTTCGGAAATCCTGAAATGGGGAAGTCGTTACTTCGTCTGGCCAACGACCTGACCAAAAAGCAGAAAGAAAACTCCACCATTACAGCATTGCATCTGTGCCCAAACAGCGAACTGCATCATTACAATTTGGAAGAATATGAAAATGAAAGTTTTACCCCCGTCATTCAGGAATCAAAATTGCTCAACCAAAAAATAACCACGCTGTTCAAAGCCTCCGACGACATTGACAACGACATCACTGAAATAACCAACAAGGGCGATTTCGATCTTTTATTGATTGGCATTGGACAATCGATTTTTGAAGGAAGCCTGCTGGGGCGTTTCCTCGGCTACACTACTCGCATTGTCAATCCCGACCGCCTTATTCAGAAAGTTTCAGGAAAAGAAAAGCTTTTTGGCAACTCGCCTTTCGACGACCGCACCCAGAATATTCTGTCGAACAGCAAAGTTCCGGTTGGAATTTTTGTCGATAAAAACAGTGGCGATTTCAATCAGGTGATTGCCCTTTTTTATACTGAAAATGACAAAGCCATTATCAACTACCTGCAAATGTTCATCAATAATGCCGAAGTACAGGTAACAGTTTCCGGAGAAAGTGAGATTCTTCACCGACAGGTTGAAATCAGGGAATCAATCAGATCAATTGAACAGCAAGCGCCAAATCATATCACAATGGAGGCAGACTCAGTACCGGATGAAAACTACCTGGCCAGATTTCAGTTACTAATAATTTCGACCGAAGGCTGGAAAAAACTGATTGCCCAGCGCCACAGCTGGCTTAACCAAACACCTTCCATTCTAATATTGAAGGTCTGAAAAAAATGGAATCAGAAGAAAATTTCAGCTTTTAACAAATGGTACTCATATTCGAAGTTGGGAGTAAAAATTTCTTTTCCCAGGTTGGTCTCTATTTGTCGCGGTGTCCAAAAACGACCTTCCTGGACTTCGTCTGAATGCAGATGAATACCTTTAAAATCATAACTAACAAAGACATATACCAATTCAGATTCCAATTGGCTGTCCCACCGGTAGGTTTTAACCAACCGAGCCGAGAATTCCTTTAGCCCAATCTCTTCCCAGGCTTCTCGCTTCAAAGCTGTTTCGAGCGATTCGCCAAACGAAATATGCCCGCCAACAGCAGTATCCCATTTGCCTGGCTGAACAAGTTTATTCATGGGCCGTTTCTGAAGATAAACGTGCTTCTGGCTATTTAAAACATGAAGGTGAACTACGGGATGTAGCAATTTTTCGCCCTGGTGACATACCGAACGCGGAGCTTTGCCAACTACCCCACCCTGTTCATTAACCAGAGGCAACCATTCTTCATTTTGAACCTCCCGAAAACTTTTTCTGGTCCTGATTTTTTGATGGATAAATTCATAAGTAAAAACAACAGCAAAAAGAATATAAAATAATCCGCCGCTGATAAAAGCCCAGGCTTCGCTTGACCAATAAAAGGCTGAATAAAATACCAGAAGGGTATGCAGCAGAAAAACAAAAAACATGAGTTTCATCGTTTTCCTGAATTGAGAGAGTTGCTGTTCGTTGATCTCTATATCTTTCATGTATCGGTGGGTCATCATCCCAATAATATTCATTCGTGAAAAAGCTGAAACAGCTAAAATACCGCAAAGAATCAGCTCCACCAGCCCGGGCTTCAGCTTAAAAAATAAATCGTTGTCAAGTAAAATTGAAACCGATCCCAAAACCAAGAGCAACCCGGTATCGAACAGCACAAACTTATCGAAACGCTTCTCCTTCACCCAAATCCAAACCAATTCGACCATTCCGATGGCCAAAGCAGCCACCAATCCGGCACGGGTTCCCCAGATTTCATCAATAGCAATGAAAACAAACAACGGAATAAATCCGGGCAACAGTTTCTTTAGTAGTTCAGTTTTGCTCATCGTTAAAAAAAATCCCGCGGAAAGCCTGGTGGTTTGCGCGGGAGCATAATCTATCAGTTTCGAAAAATCATTGTTGTTGTTCAGGAGAATAACCTTTTTTGGCATAAACAGTAGCCAACAGGGTCGAAAAACGAGGTATGGTCACGTATTCGGTGGTGGTTATTACTGCTTTAAATGCAAGCTCCGAAGGGATCAGCATAAAAGCTTTCTCTCCAACTTTCATCTTTTTCAGTCCTAAGTGCAATCCTGCAATTTGCTGAACGTAGGATTGATTGACGTAATCGTTACTCACATCAACATAAAAGGGAAATTCCTCGTAGGTATGACCATATTCATCTTCGGTAGTAAAAACAACTGTACCATCGAGTAAGGTTATTTTATAGACAAGCATAACCTTAAATCCCGAACGAATTTTAGTTGTATCGGTACTTTCCTGAATTGTTTTAAAGTAGATACCCGAAGCATCTTTCTTTTCTTTGAGGTTATTGTCTGCTACATACTTGTCGATGGCCACTATTTCATCTTCGCGCAAAGCATCAAGATCGTTTGTTTTGCACGAACTATAAATTCCCGAAAGAAAAACAGCCAGCCCCAACATCAACAAAAGTCGTTTCATATTTATTTTTTTTGCGAAAGTACGAATTTCGAACCAGTTTCTATTTAATGTCAACTACTTCGATAACAAAAATTAACGGAGAATAGGGTGGAATTGATGAATATCCCCCTGTACCATAAGCTTTGGCCGACGGAAACAGGAAAACAGCCTTAGCTCCTTTATTCAAAAGTTCAATACCAGTTTCCCATCCCGGAATCATCCGCGATTCGGTTCCTTTATGCTGATATGTCATTGTTCCGGCCTCGTTGTAATAAGCTGAGGCATCAAAAACGGTTCCGTCAATAAACATTCCGGTATATTTTACGGTAACGTCGTCACCAGATTTTACGTTTTCTCCTGTGCCTTCGTTATCAATTATATAATAAATGTTGGTATCGATGGTATCCACATTTTTCCCCTTTTTTGTCATTTCAGTGATCCACTCCTTTGTCAGGTTTGCTTCACGTTCAGCGGTATAACCTTCATACGGGTCGTCCTTTTTGAAACATGACGAAACGCCCAATGCCAATAAAACGATTGCAATTACTTTGAATAACACACTTGATTTTTTCATTTCTATATTATTTTACTGATTGTTTAATTCGGTCTTCAAATTCGGGCAGCAGCTTTTCGAACTGAGCCAACGCTTCCTGTAAAGACGCATAAAACTCACCTCCGGCTGCGTTGCGATGGCCTCCACCGTTAAAATATTTTTCAGATACTTCATTTACAGCAAATTCGCCTTTCGAACGAAAAGAGGCCTTGATGTATTTATCTTTTTCGGTGAACAGAGCACTAAAAACAATTCCTTTGATGGAGAGAGGCATGTTTACAAAGCCCTCATTATCTCCAGTCACAAAATTATGAGTTTTCTGATCTTCGCGGGTAATATACATACAGGCAGCATGATATTCAGGAAATACAGTCATTCGGTTACTTAAACAAAAGCCCATCAGCCTCATCCGATCAGCCGAATAATTGTCATATACCTTTGAATGAATATCCTGCTGATCAATTCCCATCCGGGTAAGTTGGGCTACAGTCTCGAAAGTTCGCGGATCAGAAACATTAAAATCAAACGAACCGGTGTCAGTCATTATACCTGTAAAAAACGAAGTAGCAGCATTCGTATCCATGTACTGAAAAAGCCCGGTTGACTGTAAGACCGAAAATACTAATTCAGCGGTTGAGCTGCACGAGGTATCAGAAATAACCAGATCGGCAAAATTTCCGGGATTGGGATGGTGATCAATCAGAGCTTTTTTTCCTTGAAAATTCTCTGCTAAAGCGCTCATATCACCCAGTCTTGATAATTGATTGAAATCCATACAAATCATCAGGTCCGACTCATCGAAGGCCCTGGCTGACTGCTTGGGATGATGGCTGAAAATAATCACCTCATTATGCCCGTCCATCCAGTGATAAAATTCCGGGTATTTGGTCGGACTAACAATTTTTACACTTTTGCCAGCATTCTTTAAAACACGCCAAAGACCAAGAACGGAGCCCATTGCATCGCCATCAGGATTGCGATGTGGTACAAGCACAATGGATTTCGAACTATTTTCAATTAGCGCCTCAAAAGTTCTAATCAATTCTAAATCAATTCTTTCCAATTACAAATTTTTAAAATAATGTACAAATATAAAAATAAAGCAGCTGGTGGAGAGAGTCAATTCTAAATTTTCCTTAACTTGTGTTCCGCTCCAAAAACAATAAACAATTAACTTATATGACAGGTAATCAAACTTTTACCATGATAAAACCGATCGCGGTCAAAAATAATTATATCGGTGCAATTCTGAAGATGATTAACGAGGCTGGATTCAGGATAAAAGCAATGAAATACACGCACTTAACCAAGCAACAAGCCTCAGAATTTTATGCCGTTCATGCTGACAAGTACTTTTTCGAAGATTTAACATCTTTTATGAGTTCAGGCCCTATTGTAGCTGCGATCCTCGAGAAAGAAAATGCAGTTGCCGATTTCAGAAAATTGATTGGAGCCACCGACCCAGCCAAAGCAGAGGAAGGAACTATCCGAAAATTGTATGCTGAATCGATGTCGCACAACGCCGTTCATGGTTCAGACAGCGATGAAAATGCAGTTATCGAAAGTGATTTCTTTTTTTCTAAATTGGAACGATTTTAACGATAGTCCTGTAAAGACAATGAATTTTAGGAATAATTACAGGATTATCTGAAAACAATCGTTTTAATTAATTCTGACCCTGCAACTTCATTTAATCTCTGACGGATTTTTTCCCGCATCATCAGCAATTCGTTGCGAACAATGGGAGAAGTTGTTTCAACAAACAAGGTGGAATTCTGGATATACAAATTGCCGGTATAGCGGGCAACTGTTTTTCCCATGACCATTTCCCACGATTTAATTAAGTCGAGTTCACTGAGCTTTTTTTCCAGCGCATTTTCCTGAACGTATGTTTTCAATACGTCACTCAATCGCTGGGTATTACTTTTTCTCATGTCCTTTCAGGTTTTCGTTTTAAATAACCGTTCCGTCACTTATGGTGAAAATTTTCGATTCCGCTTCAAGTCCTGCAATTATTTGGTCCAGATGTTCGCGATTCGTATCTGTAATAAAAATTTGGCCAAAATGGTCATCGGCAACCAATTTGACAATTTGTTCCACCCTGTATTTGTCCAGTTTGTCAAAAATGTCATCGAGTAGCAAAATGGGAGTCAAACCCGAAACTTCTTTCATAAAGTCGAATTGGGCAAGCTTTAACGCTACCAAATAGGTTTTCTTTTGTCCTTGCGACCCAAATTTTTTAATTGGGTATTCAGCAAGCTTAAATTCAAAGTCGTCCTTATGAATACCCGAGGTGGTATATTGGAATAAGCGATCCTTACCCACTGTTTGCCTCAAAAGCAGCTCAAAATTTTGGTTTTGCAAATCTGATTGCAGTTCAAGCCCAACATTTTCTTTTCCACCTGAAATAAGCTCATAATATTTTTGAAAAACAGGCTGAAGCTTTTCAATAAAGATCCGGCGCGATTCAAAAATCTGAATACCATATTTCACCAACTGGTCGTCCCAAATTTCAAGAGTTTCAGCCTGAAAAGTATGTTGACCGGCAAACTGCTTAAGCAGGTTATTTCGCTGCTGCAGCGCACGATTGTAGCGAATCAGATTCTCCAGATAAACTGCGTCATACTGCGAAATCACCGTATCAACAAAACGACGCCTTTCTTCACTTCCTCCTGAAATCAGGTTGGTATCTGAAGGAGTGACAACTATCAATGGAATAAGACCAATGTGCTCCGAGAGTTTTTTGTATTCTTTCTGATTGCGCTTGAATATTTTTTTCTGATTGCGCTTTTGGCCGCAATAAATTAGTTCATCCGAATCAAGTCTGCTGTATTTTCCCTGAATCATAAAAAAATCTTCTCCAAACCGGATGTTCTGTCCATCAACCGAATTCAGGAAACTTTTGCAAAACGAGAGATAATAAATGGCATCCACCAGGTTGGTTTTTCCGGCTCCATTGTTCCCAATGAAACAATTCAACCCTTCGGAAAACCGAAACTCAACATGTTCAAAGTTTTTAAAATTTACCAGCGATAATTCCTGAATATACATGTGAAAAAGCGTTTAGCAGAACAAAACTACAAATTTACCGCCGGGTTTAGTCATAAAAAATTGATTGCCGGAGATAATAACATCAATGTGTTGATTAATATTCATTTTTAATGAAAAAATCTGGCGTTTATTTTTGAAAATAATATATTTTTGCCTCTCGATTTTTGAAATAGACTTAACAAGATGGCAAACGACAAAAAAAACACACAGGTAGATAATTTAACCGAAGTAGAAAGTGCATTAACAAAAACAGAGCAATTTCTTGAAGCAAATCAAAAACTAATTTCAATAGCCATTGGAGCTGTAATTGTTGTTGCAGCCGGTTATCTTGGGTTGAACAAATTTTACCTCGAACCTCTCGAAAAAGATGCACAGGAACAAATGTTTCAGGCACAGAATTACTTTGAGAAAGATTCATTCAACCTCGCTCTCAATGGCGACGGAAGTAACCCGGGATTTCTTGATATCATCGATGATTTCGGCTCAACTGATGCAGGTAACCTGGCCAATTATTATGCAGGAATTTCCTACCTTCAGTTGGGACAGTTCGACAATGCCATTGACCACCTGAAGAGTTTTGACACTGAAGACGTTTTACTCGGTCCGATTTCAGTTGGCGCCCAGGGCGATGCACAGCTTGAATTAGGAAAAGCTGATAAAGCTTTGGATTTATATACTCAGGCCTATAAAATGAACGAAAACGAGCTTACTACTCCCAAATACATGCTGAAAGCTGGTGAGTTACTCGAAAATTCGAATAAACAGGCTGATGCGCTGAAACTTTATGAAACCATCAAACAGAAGTTTCCGGAAAGTGAAGAAGGTCGCAGTATTGACAAATACATTGCACGCGCCAAAGCAAAAATTAATGGTTAAACCCATTTTGACAGAAATATAAAATACTGAAAAACAATATGCAAAAATCCTCTGATTTCAGGGGATTTTTTATTTTTGAATAAGTTTTAAAACAAATATGGCTACAAAGAATTTATCAGCGTACAATTTAAACAGTGTTCCTTCAGCCAACGAAATGAAATTTGGAATCGTAGTTGCGGAATGGAACTACGAAATAACCGGAGCTTTAGCTGAAGGTGCAGTTAAGACATTAAAAGCCCACGGAGCAAAAGACGAAGACATTATCCTGAAACATGTTCCCGGAACTTTTGAACTGACTTTGGGAGCTCAATATCTGGCCGAATATACCAATGTAGATGCTATTATAGTATTGGGCTGTGTTATACAGGGAGAAACCCGTCATTTCGATTTTATTTGCAATGGGGTAACCCAAGGCATTACCAGTCTGAATATGAAGTATAACAAGCCGTTTATTTTTGGAGTACTCACTACCGACAATCAGCAACAAGCTCTCGACCGGGCCGGAGGACGATTGGGGAACAAGGGTGATGAAGCTGCTGTTACTGCAATTAAAATGCTTGCTTTAAAAAACGATTTAACCCAATAAAAATAAGAAAGGGGCCTCTGCCCCTTTCCCTTCTTAACTAACATAACAGATTACTGACGGCCCTGGCCACCTGGTCCTCCCATTCGGCCTTGGCCGTTTCTTCTCATTTCTTCCCGCCTCTTCAGCATTTCATCATATAATTTTACCTGATCTGCTGTAAGTATGGCTTTAATTTCTTTATCTTTTTCTGCCTGCATTTTTTGCATCGATTCACGCATTTTAGCACGTTCTTCGTCGCTGGCTTCACGCATCTTCTGCCAATCGGTTGATTGCTTTTCCATGTACTTTTTATTGATGGCCATAACTTTTTGCTCCTGATCTTTATTGAGTTTTAACTCCTCAACCAGCCGTTGAGTCTGGCGCTTCAACATTTCCTCAGGATTGAATTGTCCTCTGTTTCCACCCTGTCCACCTGGTCCGCCTGGTCGTCCCTGTTCTGTTCTTGAAGGGCGTTGTCCGCTACCACGCTCCTGAGCGATAGTCATTCCTGAAATCATCAGAAATACGACAATCCATACACTTAATTTTTTCATGAATTTCCTTTTTTAATGTTAACTGTGCATATTGACTCGATCTTCCGCAAATAGTTTAATTTTCGTATAACTAAAAAACATTAATTTTTCAGAAAAGGAAGAATCATGCTACTTTTGACACAACCCTTAACTCACAAACTTTGAAAGCACTTTTGTTTGCAGCCGGATTAGGATCGCGACTTAAAGAATATACCAGGAATAGCCCCAAGGCTTTGGTCATGCTTGCCGGAAAACCCTTGCTTCAACATGCTGTTGACTATTTGAAATCGCATGGCATCGATGACATTACTATTAATATACACCACTTTGCAGATCAAATTATTGATTTTGTCAGAGAAAACCGCTCCTTCGGAATCGACATTCATATTTCTGACGAACGTGATTTGTTGCTCGATACCGGTGGAGGACTGAAAAAAGCCGCTCCGTTTTTGCACGGAAATGACCCAATTCTAATATACAACGTAGATATTATAACCAGCCTGAATTTAACTGATCTATTCAGCTATCATCAGCAAAACCAAGCCTTGGCGACACTGGCCGTCAGGCAGCGAGAAACCAGCCGCTACCTGATGTTTGACCAAAATCTGGAGCTGGCTGGCTGGAAGAATTTCAGCAATGGAGAAACCCGGATAAGCAAGGAAAATTCATTTCAGGAGGCCAATCCGTTTGCATTCTCCGGAATCCATATCATTCAGCCTCAATTGATTGATTTAATTACAGAGGAAGGTAAATTCCCCATAATGGATCTTTATCTCAGGCTTGCCAGAGATTATTCGATCAAAGCGTTTATCGATCGCTCCGATTTATGGATGGACCTTGGAAAACCTGATGAATTAATGGCTGCTGAAGCTATTTTCAACAAGCGTAAATAAAAATCAGAACTACAAGTGTTTTTCAACCGTCAGAGCAAATGCGTTTTCTTCGTTGGATTGTGCATTCAAAAACCTCCCCTTCAGTTCTTCGGGACCATTGGATACCAAGTAAGAGAAGTTGGTAAATTCCAGAAGGTCGAGATCATTGAAATCGTTGCCAATCCCCAGCGTATATTCATGCTCAACCGAAAGCCAATCGCAAATAAACTTTACCCCATTACCTTTCGAAACCGATTTATGGAAAATTTCCATCCAGATATAGCCGGTTTCAAGGGGAGAACTGGTCCGAACAACTTTAGTTTCAGAAAAGTGCTGTTCAATTTCGCTTTTCAGAGTCAAAAAAAGATCGGGATTATTGGGGAAAACAACTAAAAACTGACAAGCTTCTGTATCCAAAACTTTATCCAAAGGCAATGGTTCTGAATGATACCGATTAAAATCGAAATACTTTTCAAACTCACTGCAGGGAACACTGCCACGATGATACCAGCACCTGTGATTGTCGGGAACTGGTTTAAACAAATGAAAATTCAGGTCGCGCTCAAGCAGGAAACTGGTCAACTGCTGCACCACAGGCTTGCTGATATTCTGATGATAAAGCAAATTTTCATTTCGCGCATCATAAACTCCGGCTCCTGAAGAAAAGACAATATAGTCAAACGGTATTTCAGGAGAAATAACTTCTCTGGTTTTTTCCAGATTTCGGCCGGTTGCTATTACCCGCCATATTCCTTTTTCTCCCAAAACATGTAAAGTTTCCAGATTTTCTTTCGAGATAGACTTGTCATTCTTTAAAAACGTCCCATCCAAATCTGTAGCGACAAGCTTTAATACTTTATTCATTTCAAATAGATTGTGCTTTCAAAATGTAATAAATAACAAAACAGGATTACAAATGACGAAGATAAGCAGAAAATAGACCCGATTTTATATCTTTGTTGACCCAAAATTTAGAATATACGAATGAGAATTGCACTAATTGGTTACGGAAAAATGGGGAAAGAGATTGAGAAGATAGCTCTTGACCGTGGACACGAAATAGTTTTAAAAATTGACATTACCAATCCGGAAGACCTCACCTTAGAAAACCTTCAAAAAGCTGATGTTGCCATCGAATTTACCATTCCTTCATCGGCAATTGGCAATTACCGTTTGTGCTTCGACGCCGGAATTCCGGTGGTGAGCGGGACAACTGGCTGGCTCGAAAAACTTTCCGAAGTTCATCAGCTCTGCTACGAAAAGAACGGAACATTTTTCTATGCTTCCAACTTCAGCCTCGGGGTAAATATCTTTTTTGCCCTGAATAAAAAGCTGGCAGAACTGATGTCTGATCGCCCGGAATATACTGTTGAGATGAAGGAAATCCATCATACACAAAAATTGGATGCACCGAGTGGTACCGCCATTACTCTGGCTGAAGGAATTTTGGCCAACCTTCCGGAGAAAAAAAGCTGGGTCAACCAATCGACCAGCAGAGCCGACGAGCTGGGCATTGTTTCGGTTCGCGAAGGACAGGTTCCCGGAACACACATCATCAACTACGATTCGGAAGTGGATTACATCGAAATTACCCACTGTGCCAAAAGCCGCAAAGGTTTTGCATTTGGTGCAGTTATGGCCGCTGAATACAGCTTTGGCAAAAAAGGTATTTTATCGATGAACGAAATGCTAAATCTTTAAACACCCAATAAAATGAGAGAAATTCTTACCAATAAATGGTTCAAGTTCGGAGTTGCCGGCTTAATCTACCTTTTGTGGGTTATCTGGATACAAAGCTATTTATGGCTGATCGGACTGGCCGTAATTTTTGACATTTATGTCACCAAAAAAGTACACTGGGCTTTCTGGAAAAAGAAAAATCCGCCGGATGGCAAACAAACTAAGGTTGTTGAGTGGGTTGATGCCATCATTTTTGCAGTAATTGCAGCCACTTTTATCCGCATGTTTTTCATCGAAGCATATACCATTCCAACATCCTCGATGGAAAAATCGATGTTGATTGGTGATTATCTTTTTGTTAGTAAAACTTCGTATGGACCGAAACTGCCAAATACACCGCTGTCGTTTCCGTTTGTGCACCATACCATGCCACTTTCAAAAACCAAAAAATCGTACGTCGAATGGATCCAAAATCCATACAAACGCATTGCCGGTTTTGGAAAAGTAAAAAACGATGACGTGGTTGTATTCAACTTTCCGGAAGGAGATACCGTTGCTCTTAATGTACAGAACCAGAGCTATTATCAACTGGTGAGAAGTTATGGCAGGAGTAGGGTTTGGCAGGAAACAGAAACTTTTGGAGAGGTTATTGCACGACCCGTTGACAAACGCGAAAACTACATCAAGCGATGCGTAGGTATTCCCGGCGATGTTATTGAGCTGAAAGACGGACAACTTTACGTAAACGAAAAAGCACAGAAACATTTCCCCGGAATGCAGTACGACAATATTGTGACTACCGATGGAACCGGAATTAACAAACGAACTTTGGAGCAGATGAAAATTGCCGAAGACGACCGTCATGTCTATTCCAATTCGCAATATTTGTTTCCACTGACGATGGCCAACGAGGAAAAATTCAAATCAATGAAGAATATCTCTTCCATCAAACGGACACTCGTTCCTGCCGGAAACTGGGATCAAAACATTTTCCCGTTCAGTAGCAAATATCCGTGGAATGTTGACAATTTTGGACCACTTGAAATTCCGAAGAAGGGCCAGACAGTGAAACTGACAATTGACAATTTACCGCTGTACGAACGAATCATCGATCTGTACGAAGCCAACGATCTGAAAGTAAAAGACAACACCATTTACATCAACGGATCGGCTGCCGACAGCTATACCTTTAAAATGGACTACTACTGGATGATGGGCGACAACCGCCACAACTCGGCCGACTCGCGTTACTGGGGTTTTGTGCCCGAAGATCACATCGTGGGAAAAGCTGTTTTCATCTGGCTTTCGCTCGACAAAGATCAGCCGTTCTATAACAAAATCCGCTGGAGCCGCCTGTTCTCGTTCGTTCATTAGAATTCAAAAAAAACGAAATACAACAAAGAGGATAACCACCAAAGTTATCCTCTTTGTTATTTTATATAGGCTCAAGCTGTCTTGATAACACCTGATCTGACTTGATTTCAGGCTTTTTCGCTATTTTTGCCGAATAAATACCTGTTTCATGTCCTGGAAACTCATCATATTTTTGATTCTCACGGTTCTGCTGGTCGTTTTTACGGTTCAGAACCCCATTCTACTCGACATTAAATTCTTTCACTGGGAATTGAAGGAGGTTCCGGTGATTTATGTGCTGCTTTTTGGACTGATTTTTGGTTTTTTACTTTCGCTCATCATGCAGTTGCCAACCATTTTGAGGCTTCGCCGCGAATTGCACAAAGTGATCAAGGAAATTGAAAACTCCGAAAAAATTGAGCCGATCAAGGAAGAAGATGTTGATTCAGAAGGAGTGAGCATGGGCAGCGATTACAAAGGCGGATTTTTTAACGAAGAGTCATGACACAACACTCCGGAATTTTGCTGAGTTCGGCTTATTTTGCTCCCATCCGATATTTCTCCAAATTGGCTGTCTATCCTGAAGTTTATCTTGAAAAGCACGAAAATTTCATCAAGCAAACTTACCGCAACCGCACAGTGATTATGGGCGCCAACGGACCCATTCCGCTGATTGTTCCGGTTGAAAAAGGGCGCGGCAAAAAAATCCTGATCAAAGATTTACGCATTGCCTACGACGAAGAATGGCAGCGCAACCACTGGCGCACCATCTTTTCGGCCTACAATTCCTCCCCTTTTTTCGAATACTACGCCGACGACATTGAACCTTTCTTCCGGAAAAAATACGAGTTTCTGTTCGACTTCAACCTTAAAGCAACCGAAACATTGATCGAACTTTTGGAACTGGAAACTACCATTGAACTGACCGGTAACTTCGAACAGGTTCCGGAGAATTGCCTCAACTTTCGCGAGCAAATCAGTCCGAAAACCCACCTGATTGATGCCGATCCGCAATTCGTACCCCAGCCTTACACACAGGTATTTTCCGAAAAATTTGGGTTTGTTCCTGATTTAAGCATTCTGGATTTGCTGTTTAACGAAGGGCCATCGGCAGGAGACGTGCTCGAAAAATGCGTAGTTCCGCTTTAAAAAGCTATCCGGATTAATTTTCTCTCATTAATTTATTTTCAAAAAGCCATTTATTTTTAACAATAATGGCATAGGAATTGAGGATGCGAAAAAGCTTAAAACCAAATCGAACGGAGTGGGATTGCGGATGAACGAAGAACGCATCCTGATGATGAAAGAGAAATATGGCGGCAATTATTCCTTTCGGTTAATCGATCTTACGGAACAAAACAGGCAGGGTACAAGGGTTGAAATCAACATTCCGGAAGAGATATAAAATAAGTTAAGCAACCGATTTTGCAGAATAACAGAAATAATTGTTCGTTATAGTTTAAAATCAATCACCCTTTCAACCCAAAGCCATGAAACGAAGCTGCCCCACTCCTCCCCCTGTTGAGTTATTAGCTAATTATCAGAAATTATTATTTCAAAATTCTTCATTTCAGTTGCATTTACCGATCATCCGATTGCAGCGATTGATTTCCTAAAATATGTTAAGATTTCATAAATCCTCCTTTGTTCAGTAATCCTGATCAAATCAGGATACCAATAAGCCAAAATTGTTGATTCGCATCAATCAAATACTTTTTTAAACACTCAAAAACCATGATCACAAACCTTTACAAAACAATGAAAACAGAAAAACTTCGATGTGTTTTATTTTTCCTGATTCTAACCTTCACTTTATCAGGAGTTTCAACCCACTACGCCAATGCCGGAACAGCACCGCGCATTTACCAAATTAAAGGTCTGGTGGCCGACTCTCTTTCAAACAAAGGAATTCCGTATGCAACCATTTCTGTTCAAACTCCGCAAAAAGGCGTCATTAAACGGGTAGCTGCCGATGCCTCCGGAAATTTCAGTTTTACGCTCGATACTGTGGGAAAATACTCGGTGATTGTTCAGTCAATTGGCTATGTAACGGCAAAAAAAGACGTTTCGCTCAGCGGCCAAACGACAAAAATCGACCTTGGGACCATCAAAATTGGAACGGGAGTAGAGAAAATTGCCGAAGTCGCCGTGATTGCCCAGAAGCCGCTGGTTCGGACCGAGGTGGACAAGGTAGTTTACAGTACCGAGGCCGATCCGGAGGCAAAAACCAGCAACGCACTCGAAATGTTGCGGAAAGTACCGCTGCTTACCGTCGACGGCGAGGACAACATCCAACTGAAAGGAACCTCCAATTTCAAAATATTGCTGAACGGGAAAAGCTCGTCGATGTTGTCGCAAAACCCGAAAGATGTGCTACGAAGTCTTCCGGCCAGCACCATTAAAGACATTGAGGTAATTACCAATCCGTCGTCGAAATACGAAGCCGAGGGAACCGGCGGAATCATCAACATCATCACCACGAAGAAACAGATCGACGGATTTATGGGCCGTGTCAGCGCCGGAGTGGATACTCGCGGAGGCTGGAACTCGGGACTTTACGCCACCTCAAAAATTAAAAAGTTTGGGTTCTCGGTTAACTACAACTACAACGAATTCAGGCAACCCAGGAGCGAATCGTTTTCCTCGAGAGAAAATTTCTTAAGCACTACCAACCGTTTTACTGAAACCGAAGGAACCAACAAATACAGTGGAAAAGCCAACATGGCAATGGGTGAAGCCAGCTACGAAATCGACTCGTTAAACCTGGTCAGCCTGTCGTTCTGGGGCTATACCGGAGGATACGATGCAACCGGATCAACGCTATCCCGCGATTTTGACACCAGCCGTAACCTCACCCGTAAATTCATTAACTCGACCATCATGGATATGACCTACGGCAGCCTTTCAGGAAATATCGACTACCAGCGCACCTTCAAAAAACCCGACAAAACATTTACGGTTTCCTATAAAATCGACCGTTCGCCCCGAAATTCAGACAATTTAAACGCGATCAACGGAGAACTGAATTACCAGTCGTACAAGCAACGTTCGACCAACGATGCTTCAGGAACAGAACATACTTTCCAGGTCGATTATTACGATCCGCTGACCAAAAAGCACCAGATTGAAGCCGGAACCAAATACATTTTACGCCAGAATGTGAGTAATTCGGATGTGTTGCGCTACGATTACACCACCAATCAATGGACGCGCGACGCCAGCAAAATTAATGATCTGGATTACGACCAGCACATCTTCGGATTTTATGCCGGTTATGTGCTGAAACTCAAAAAATTCAGCGTCAAATCAGGATTACGGGCCGAAGGAACCATCAACGACGGGCTGTTCAAATCGGTTAAAGACACCACGTTTACCAACAAAATGTTCAACCTGATTCCGTACATCACCCTTTCGCAAAACCTCGACAAAGGGCAAAACCTGAAACTTTCGTACACGCAACGGTTGTCGCGCCCCGGAATCTGGTACCTCAACCCGTTTGTGAACGATCTCGATCCGCTAAACATCAGTTATGGTAATCCCGATCTGGATGCCGAAGTTTCGCACACCTTCGATTTTTCGTACGGAAAATTCACACCCAAATACAATTTTAACCTGAGCCTGAACAGTGCATTTACCAACAATACGATCGAACAGATTTCGACGATGCAGTCCAACGGAGTGAAAGTAACCACTTACGAAAACATTGGTAAAAATCAACGGTACGGTGCCTATCTCTACGGAATGTTGCGCATCAAAACCAAGTTCACCCTGAACACGAATATTGGCGCCAACTATACCATTTTGGAAAGCAACGATGGACGAAATCTGAAGAACGAAGGATTTAATTACAATGGGTCGCTTAACTGCCGTTACACCGCCTGGAAAAACGGAACCATTTCGGCCTTCGGAGGTGTATTTTCGCCACGTATCATGTTGCAGGGACAATCGTCGCTGTATTACTACAACAATTTCAGTATTTCGCAGGAAATGCTGAAAAAGAAACTGACGGCTTCGGTCTCTATCTCCGATCCGTTCCGCCGAAGGATGAAGTATGAAATGGAGTACGACGACCCAACATTCCACCAGGAAATGGCGAGCTACAGCTACAACCGAATGCTTCGGTTTAACCTTTCGTACCGCTTCGGACAATTGAAGGGCGAAATCAAAAAAGCCCGTCGCGGAATTAAAAACGAAGATTTAAAAAGCGGTGGCGACTCATCCACTGGAAGCGGCACCGGAGGAACAGGAAATTAGTTTATTACGGCTCCGGTCTTGGAGAAAGATCGGAGCCGAAAAACCAACGTAAAAGATAATTTATGAATAACCGAATTCCATGAATCTATTTAAAATATATTTTTTCATACCGATTTTAATTCTTTCATCCAGAATGGTAGGTTTT
>CAYRBM010000079.1:0-24358 GCA_964422425.1 uncultured Odoribacter sp. | reverse complement strand
GTATTAAATTTCGCAACAGTTTTTAGCCATCCGTTTAAATAATTAACTTTGCTCGCTTTAGGAACAATTAAAACTTAAAGTTTTGTCAGCAACCAGGTATATTTTTGTTACAGGAGGTGTAACATCCTCGCTGGGAAAGGGAATTTTGGCCGCTTCATTAGCAAAATTGCTTCAGGCCAGAGGTTATTCAGTAACCATCCAAAAGCTTGATCCCTATATTAATGTGGATCCGGGTACCTTAAATCCGTATGAACATGGTGAATGTTTTGTTACTGACGATGGCGCCGAAACAGATCTTGATTTGGGGCATTATGAACGTTTTCTGAATGTTCCTACCTCGCAAGCGAATAATGTGACCACTGGCCGAATCTATCAGTCCGTTATTAATAAAGAGCGCCGGGGTGATTATCTGGGAAAAACAGTTCAGATTATTCCTCACATTACGGATGAAATTAAACGCCGGATAAAGGTTTTGGGGTCGAAAAGTAAATACGATATAGTTGTTACGGAGATCGGAGGAACTGTTGGTGACATTGAATCACTACCTTACATTGAAGCTGTTCGTCAGTTGAAATGGGAGCTCGGATCAAATGCCTTGGTTATCCACCTTACATTGGTGCCGTTTTTAGCTGCATCGGGCGAGTTGAAAACTAAACCAACCCAACATTCTGTAAAAGCTCTTCTCGAAAATGGAGTTCAACCGGATGTGCTGGTTCTTAGGACAGAACATGAACTTGGAATGGAGTTACGCAAGAAGGTTGCTCTTTTCTGTAATGTTGAGCGTGATGCTGTTATCCAGTCAATTGATGTTTCAACAATCTATGAAGTTCCAAACAAAATGCGTGAAGAGCGCCTGGACGAAATTGTTCTTCGGAAAATGGGACTTTCGATGAAGGATGAGCCAAAACTTGATGACTGGAACGACTTTTTGAATAAGCTTAAAAAGCCAACAGCTGAAATAGAAATTGGCTTGGTTGGTAAATATGTTGAACTTCAGGATGCCTATAAATCGATTGTTGAGGCATTGATTCATGCCGGTGCAGAAAACCTTTGCAAGGTAAAAGTGCGGTGGATTCATTCGGAAAAAATTACCGAAGAAAATGTGGCTAAGAAACTTGAAGGATTGAAAGGTATTATAGTTGCTCCCGGATTTGGTCATCGTGGCATTGAAGGCAAAATTATGGCAACCCGCTATGTAAGGGAAAATAACATTCCATTCTTTGGAATTTGCCTGGGGATGCAGATCGCAGTGATTGAGTTTGCCCGCAATATTTTGGGACTAAACGATGCTGATTCAACCGAAATGAATGAAAAAACGGAATGCCCGGTTATCGACCTGATGGAAGCTCAAAAAGGGATTACCGAAAAGGGTGGTACTATGCGTTTGGGGTCATATAAATGCGTGATTTCTGATAAAGATTCGAAGATATACAAAGCTTATAGCCGACAGGAAATTAAAGAACGCCATCGTCATCGGTATGAGTTCAATGATCAGTATCTTGAACGTTTTGAGCAGGCTGGGATGATTGCTACCGGATTGAATCCGGATACAAATCTGGTTGAAGTGATCGAGATTCCTTCGCATAAATGGTTTGTTGGTGTACAATTTCATCCGGAATACAGCAGTACAGTTTTAAAGCCACATCCTTTGTTTGTTGCCTTTGTAAAGGCCTCACTCGCTAAATAATAAATTGATAAACTAATATGGATAGAAATACAATTGTGGGCGTTGCCCTTATTTTTCTGATTCTGATCGGGTTTAGCTATTTCAACCGGCCATCCGAAGAGCAACTTGCTGCGGCCAAACGCCAGCGCGATTCGATTGAAATGGTCAGAATTGAAAATGAAAAAAAGATAGTTGAAGAAAAGAAACTCGAAGAAGTTCAGGCTACAATTACAGCATCGGTTGCAAATGACAGTTTGCTTTCGCAGGAAGAAAATTCACGCAAAGAGAAATTTGGAGTTTTCGCCGGAGCATCAGTTGGAAAAGAAAGATTCTTCGTCGTTGAAAATAACCTGATGAAAGTAACCTTCTCGAATAAAGGCGGACGCATTTATTCGGTTGAGCTTAAAAATTACAAGACGTATGATGGTCGTCCACTTGTTTTGTTTGAAGGCAACAGTAATAAGTTTGGGCTGAATTTTTTCTCGCAGAACCGCAGCCTGGAAACAGAAGCATTCTATTTTATACCATCAGATTCAGCTGAAAGTGTGGTGCTGAATGGCCCTGAAATCAAAATTGGCAAAGAAGGGAGCGAAAAATTCAATGAAAGCAACAAGGGCGACTCGAAGGTTCTATCGATGAAGTTATTTGCTGGTGAAGGAAAATACCTGGAATACAAATATACACTTGCCTACAATTCATACCTGATCGGTTTTGAGCTAACCACCAAAGGTTTAAATAACCTGGTAACCACCAATAATAACGCATTGGATTTTAACTGGCAGATTAATGTTCCCCGTCAGGAAAAACAGTCTCAGTATGGCGAGGATAATTATTCGACCATTTATTACAAATATCAGGATGATGATGTTGAAAAGATCTCGTATGGCAAATCAGAAACTGAACGTCTGACAACTAAAACCAAGTGGATCAGTTTTAAGCAGTTATTTTTCTCATCGACGCTGATTGCTGAAGAAGCATTTCCATCAGCAGAAATTAAAACAGAAGTTACCAAAGAAGATCCTCAATATCTTGGTGTTTATAATGCCACTATTTCATTCCCATACGAAGGGAAAGATTCGGAAAGTGTAAAAATGAAGTTCTATTTTGGACCAAATCATTACAATACATTAAAACAATATGATCTTTCGCTTGAACGATTGGTTAATTTGGGATATGCTATTGTTCGCCCGGTAAATAAATACATTGTAATTCCAGTGTTTAATTTCCTTCGCAATTACATTGATAATTTTGGGATTATTATTCTTTTGCTGACTATTTTTATCAAACTGATTATTTTTCCATTCACTTATAAATCCTACCAGTCTCAGGCCAAAATGAAAGCTTTGAAGCCTGAAATGGATGAGATTAATGAGAAGTTTGGCAAGGACAAGCCAATGGAAAAACAACAAGCTGTTATGGCTTTGTACAAAAAAGCAGGAGTTAATCCAATGGGTGGATGTTTGCCAATGCTTTTCCAGTTCCCGGTTTTGATTGCAATGTTCTTCTTTTTTCCTACATCGATCGAATTACGTCAGGAAAGTTTTCTATGGGCTACCGACTTGTCAACTTATGATTCGATAATGAGTTTGCCGTTTACTATTCCTTTCTATGGTAACCATGTTAGTTTGTTCTGTCTGCTGATGACCATTACCACAATTATTTCTACATGGCTAAATTCACAAACGCAAAACACGGATGCCATGCCAGGCATGAAAACCATGATGTATTTGATGCCTGTAATGTTCCTTTTTATTCTGAATAGCTATTCTTCAGGCCTGAGCTATTATTATTTTCTGGCCAACGTAATTACAATTGGGCAAACCTACGCTTTCAGATTTATGATTGACGAACAAAAAATCCGGGCTCAAATACTTATTAATAAGAAGAAACCAGTTGTTAAATCAAAGTTTCAGCAGAAACTTGAAGATATGGCGAAACAACAGGGAATGAAACCCAGAAAATAAAATAAACAAAAATGCTGCTTCAGGGCAGCATTTTTTGTAACTTGTTATTCGTTAACCAATAACAAGAAATTATGTATCAATATCAGGCAATAGTAAAGAAAGTAGTCGATGGCGACACTCTGGAAATAGACATCGATCTTGGGCTTTCTGTTTGGGTGAAGTCAGAGAAAATAAGGCTTTATGGGGTGAATACTCCGGAGGTCTTTGGAATAAAAAAAGGTACTCCTGAATGGGAAGAGGGTAATAAGGCTTCCTCCTTTGTGAAAAAATATCTGAAGGAGAATGATGAAATCATTGTTGAAACTCACAAGGATAAAAAGGAAAAATATGGTCGCTATTTAGCTTTAATTTATATTCAGATTGATGAAAGTGTAGTTGCAGGATTGCCCGAGGTTAGAAAAATCAGTGATTATTTTTGCCTGAATGATATACTTGTGGGCAAGGGGCTCGCCCAAAAATATATGATCTAAATTTTAATAATCGATCTTTACCCTAAATCATGTATTTGTTGCTCGAGGTTTGGCTTTTTTGATCAAATTTTCTGCCAGGTTGTAAATGAAAAAATCAAGCTTTTTGGAGTTTGTCGATTTGTAAAATTGTTTTAGTTCTACCCAATAAAAGATTAGTAGAAATCCCGAATAGGCAACGTCCTGTTCGGGATTTTTCTTTTTTGGCTAAAAATGTCTTTCCCAAGTATCTCATTATTGTCTGAAACTTCGGTAATGTTTTGAGTTGAATTGTGTTTGATAAATACTATTCAGTTCGATTAGTTTTTCGAAAATTAGTTTTGATCCATGTCCTTGGTTTATCAGGTTGATATTTTTTAAAGTATTCCGGAATTTCCTCATCTTTTTGTGTAAAATGACTTCTCTTAATGTCAAAAATCTATCGATTAGTATTAATAAGTGACAAAAAACTGCATTATTGCTATTTATTTAGACATTTTGTTTGTTAATTAATCTTTAATTTAGACGAGTTGGCTTGATTTGGTGTTTTAGAACTTCAAAAAATAAATACTTTTGACAAGGCATATAAAAATAGGGGATATATTTTTAAAATATGTATAAATATTAAAATATACCCTATTTAAAATGTGGTATAAGATCAGTAAAATGTATTTATTATAGTTTAAACCCTAAAATTGTGTGTCATGAAAGAGAAAATTACCTTAATCGTTTTTGCAATTATTGCAGTTTGTAGCTTAAATGTAAAAGCCCAGGAAAGTGCATGGAGTACCGGCGTAGATTTATACAATAGCTATGTTTGGCGTGGTACTAAATTCGGATCAGGTCCGGCTATGCAACCTACAGTAAAATATGCCAACGGTGGTTTTTCTATTGGTGCATGGGGCAGTTACTGCTTCTCGACCAACGAAGCTACCGAAGCTGACCTTTTTGCTTCTTACGGATTCAGCCTTGGGGAAAACAGTTCATTGACCTTAACAGTTACTGATTATTACTTCCCAACGGCTGCCTATTTCGACGGAGACTCGCACTACTTCGAACCAATGATTGGTCTCGGACTTGGCAAATTATCACTTTCTGCAGCTTATATGACCAACGCCGAAGACACTTACCTTGAAGCAGGCTATACCGCAGGTGCCGTTACTTTATTTGCGGGTGCAGGCAATGGACAGTACACCAAAGATGCTTCATTCAATCTGTGCAACGTGGGAATAAAATCATCAAAGACGATAAAAGTAACCGATAGCTTTTCAATCCCGGTTAACGGATCGGTAATCCTTAATCCATCAACCGAACAATTTCATATTGTGGTTGGAATCTCATTATAATTCAATACCATCTTTATTAAAACCCTCAAATTAAGTTATCATGAAAAAAATTGAAGCCATAGTTAGAAAAACCAAGTTTGAAGAAGTTCGTGCAGCACTTCATGAAGCTGATATCGACTTTCTCTCTTGGTGGGAAGTTAAAGGCCAGGGAACTGCCCGGCAGGGATTAATCTTCAGGGGTATCGCTTACGATGTTAATTCTGTTGCTCGCATTTATATCTCGTTCGTTGTTCGCGACATTAATGTTGAAAAATCAATTAATGCGATACTCGAGTCTGCTTTCACCGGTGAAAGTGGTGATGGGAGAATTTTCGTCAGCGAGGTTGAGCAGTCAATCAGAATTCGAACAAAAGATAAGGGAGATGAATCGCTCTACAACAAGTAGAGTTAGTTATGAAACTTTAAAAGATATCAAATGAAAGCGAAAGTAAAATATATTGGTTTAGCATTGTTAGGACTGATTGCTCCAACTATGCTTTTTGCGCAGGAGACCGCAACGGCGGTTGCTGCTGAACCTACTCCCTATATCGATTTTGGAAATACAGCATGGATGATTGTTGCAACAGCCTTGGTTATGTTGATGACCATCCCTGGTTTAGCTTTGTTTTATGGGGGACTTGTGCGGCAGAAAAATGTGCTGAATATCTTGATGCAGTGTTTTATTCTGACAGCAGTTATTACCCTCGAATGGGTCTTCTTTGGGTATAGCATGTCATTTAGTTCTTCAACTGGTGCTTTGGCCCCTTTTATTGGTGGTTTCGATTGGGTTTTCCTGAATGGAATTGGAATATCAGATGTTAGTCCATATTATATTTCGCAGGCTACAGCACGTATTCCCCATCTGTCGTTTGTTCTGTTCCAGTGTATGTTTGCTGTAATCACGCCTGCTTTAATCATTGGAGCCTATGCCGAACGTATCAAATTTCGCGGATTCCTCATATTTTCAGTTCTTTGGGCAATTCTTGTTTATAACCCTGTTGCCCATTGGGTTTGGTCGGCTGATGGTTGGTTGTTCAAGCTTGGAGCCCTTGATTTTGCCGGAGGTACGGTCGTTCATATTAATGCGGGAATTGCAGCTTTGGTTATGACTTTGATGATCGGTTCACGCCGAAGCTACAATAACCATCCGACTGCGCCACACAACATTCCTTTGGTTGTTATTGGGGCCGCTTTGCTTTGGTTTGGATGGTTTGGATTTAATGCCGGAAGCGGTTTAGCTGCCGACGGCCTTGCCCTTAGCGCTTTCCTTGCCACCCATGTTGCTACTGCTACAGCTGCCTTTACCTGGGCACTTATCGATTGGACATTAAATAAAAAGCCAACAGTAATTGGTATTTGCACTGGAGCTGTTGCCGGTTTGGTTGCGATAACCCCTGCTGCCGGATTTGTTGGAGTTGGAGGTGCAGTAGCCATCGGAGTAATTGTGTCTGTAGTGTGTTTCTTTATGGTTTCTGTGGTGAAACACAAGTTTGGCTACGACGACTCATTGGATGCCTTTGGCGTACATGGCATCGGAGGAATTATCGGGGCTCTTGCAACTGGTATTTTTGCTACTCCATCCATCCAGTCAGCATATAGTGGTTTACTGACAGGCAATCCTAAACAGTTGTGGATTCAAACAATTGCAACAGTTGCCACAATGGTTTTTTCAGGAGTAATGACTTACGTTTTGTTTAAAGTTGTTGACAAATTGTTTGGAATCCGCGCATCTCAGAAAGAAGAAATTGCAGGTTTGGATATTACTCAACACAATGAAATGGCTTATGCTGAAAACGACTAGTTCAAAACTACAAATTGTCTAATCCAATCTTAGTTCAGTTCATATATGTGTTTATGCTTCAGTGATGTTCTGAAGCTCTCTTCGGGAGACCTGTTGGGGGACAGGTCTCCCTTTTTATTTTAATTTTAAATCGGTCAGTAGTCGGATGTAAATTTGAAAACCTTCTTCAATTTCCGAAATCTTAATGTATTCGTCTGCTGTATGCGATCGCGCACTATCGCCAGGACCGATTTTGATGGAATTACAGCTTAAGACTGCCTGGTCAGAAGTCGTTGGAGATCCATAATACGTCAATCCTAGTTTAATTCCACGCTCTACAAGTGGATGATTTAGTGGTATCCCGGATGAATTTAGGCGCACAGACCGGGGCTGAACTTCAGAATCAATGAGTTGGCTTATTATTTCGAAAGCCTGTTGGTTGGTATAATGTTCATTGGTGCGAACATCCACAACAAAAGTACATTGATCAGGAACAACATTGTGCTGAGTGCCGGCATTAATCATCGTAACCGACATCTTTACCGCACCAAGTGTTTCTGATATTTTTTCGAACCGGTATTTTTTGAGCTTCTCGATGTCAGAAATGGCTTTGTAGATGGCATTTTCTCCTTCTTCACGGGCGGCATGACCTGATTTTCCGTATGATTTGCAATCGAGAACCATTAAACCTTTTTCAGCAATAGCCATTTGCATTTGAGTTGGTTCACCCACAATGGCCAAATCAATAGGTACTAAATCGCCTAATATGCAACTAAGACCATTTATCCCGGAAATTTCTTCTTCGGCAGTAGCTGCATAAATCAGGTTGAATGGAAGATTTTCTGAGGCATAAAAGTGAATGAAAACCGCTAATAGTGTAATCAAAGAAGCTCCGGCATCATTACTGCCCAAGCCATAGATTATCCCATTTTCTTCATCAGGCGAAAATGGGTCGCGCGTATAACCACTGGCCGGTTTTACGGTGTCAATGTGTGAATTGAGCAAAATCACCGGTTTCTCTTCATCCCAGTAAAGGTTTCGCGCCCAGGTATTATTCATTTTTGTCTGAAATTCAATGTTCTGATCTTTTAGAAACTGACGAATTATTGCCGTAGCCTGTTCTTCGTTTCTGCTGAGAGATGGTACGGAAATAAGCGATTTCAGTAAATTGATAAATTTCTCCATGTTGATTTTGTTCAAAGCCTGACAAAAATCAAAAAAAATGTTTGGAATAGACAATAAAAAGGGGAAAAACTTCATTTATTTACTTGAGTTGATACTTATCTAGGGATTTGAAAGAAAAAGTACCATTTCGGGAAAAATCTTTTGCGTAAAAAAAACAAAAAGGTATTTTTACTTCCTAAACAGTACAAAAATCCAACTAACATATAAATAAATTTAAATGGAAAATCAAGCAAAAAAAGGAGTTTCGAGAAGACAATTTCTTGGAACTGCGGCAATTGGAGTGGCTGGTATGACCATGTTTTCATCGTTATCGGCCTGTACTCAAAAAGTAGTGGATAATGATTTAAAATTAGGTTTCATTGGCATGGGGCGCCAGTCCATGTTTCTTTTGAATGGATTCCTGCAAATTCCGGGAGTAAAAGTTGTTTCCGGATGCGATGTTTATGGTATTAAACGCCAGCGTTTCGAAAAACGGGTAAAAGCATTTTATGCAAAGGCCGGCAAAGAGGCCGAAGTTCAAACCTATGAAAAATACCAGGATTTGCTTGCACGTCCGGATATCAATGCAGTAGTTATTGCTGTTCCTGACCATTCTCATGCAATGATTGCCATTGCGGCCTGTAAGGCAGGTAAAGATGTCTATCTCGAAAAGCCAATGACATTCACCATTAAGGAAGGGCAGGAGCTTCGCAAAGTAGTGCGGGAAACCAACCGTATTCTTGCAGTGGGAAGTCAGCAGCGGTCTGACCCCAATTTCCAGCATGCCGTGCAGTTGGTTCAGTCAGGCGCTTTAGGATACATCGAAAAAGTTCATGCTTATGTCGGTGCACCTCCCAAGCCCTATGATCTTCCGGAAGAAACATTACCTGCTGACCTGAACTGGGATTTGTGGTTGGGTTCGCTTCCTAATCCGATTCATTACAATCATGAATTAAACCCGCCGATTAGTCTTGATCCGGAGAAAGATGAAGAAATATGGGGCGCATGGCGCTGGTATAAAGAAATGGGTGGAGGTTTTACTACCGATTGGGGAGCACACATGTTCGACATTGCACAATGGGGATTGGGAATGGATAAAAATGGCCCGGTTGAAATATCGCCAATTGGAGATGGAACAGAATTCATGCAATTTAAGTATGCCAATGGTACAGTTATGACTTCTGAACCGTTCGACGAAAAGAAGACCAAGGGAGTGAAATTTATTGGCAAAGATGGTTGGATTGAAGTGTCGCGTGGTCATTTCCTGGCTTCTGATGACAAATTCCTTCCTCCGGCAAAAGCCGAAGGTGATACTGGTCCGTATGAAACCAAAATTCCTCATCAGATTAATTTCATCGAAGCTGTTAAAGAGCGCAAAGACCCGGTTGTTCCGGTCGAAATTGGCCATAGCAGTTGTACCGTTTGTACTTTAGGAAACATTGCCTGCGAACTGAAACGGACTATTAAATGGGATCCGGCAACTGAAACCTTTGTTGATGATGTTGATGGTGCTGCAACTAAACTTATGCACTATGAATATCGTGCAGGTTGGAGCTTGTTGTAATTGACGGGCGATTCGTCTTTAACGAAACATACCAATTAATATTAGACGGGTACTTTGGAATTTCCAGGGTATCCGTTTTTTTGCGGCATATTTGAAAAAAAAGATCATCGTCCGGACTGGTTGTCCGGGACGATGATCGGGTGTTGATTCAGGATTGTTGGTTTAGGTTGGTTTCTCCTGATCGATTGATTAAAAGGGAGAGACCGGTGAAATTACCAGCCTCTCATATTTTGTCGTTTTGTTACCAATTGGGGCTTTGAATCAACGATGGACAGTTGGTGATTTCACTTGTCAGCAAAGGCCAGAAATAGTTTTTCGAAGTGAAAACACGATCTTCCAGTTTAAATCTTTGCATTTTGTATTTTACTCCACCCACAGTGTATTTCCCGTTTGGATCAACAACTGGCATCATGCCATGAACTACTCGTTGTGTCCTGGGATAAGGCCATACATTTTCAGGATTGGAAGATGCGGCAGCAACTTTTTCCTGAGCAAGTTCGCTTTCCGAATCAGGCTCTAAATTCCAACGTGAATAGAAGTAGCGCTTGTTTTCATAGAAATGTTCCACACGGCGTTCGCGTTGAATGTATTTATGCAACTCGGCCTGATTCAATCCTGGAGGAACCGGAGCCATGAATGAGCGGGCGCGCAGGTTGTTAATAACATTATATACCTCCGGGCTGGGGCCAGCATATTTGTTCATCGCTTCGGCATAAATAAGCTGAATTTCGGGAAGACGGATCATTGGAAAATGTAATGGCCAGCTTCCGCTTCGTTTCCAGTCTTCGTGAAAGAATTTCCGTAGGTAATAGCCAGTGGATGTTGCATTACTTGCTCCGAGTTTGTCGGTTCCTGATGCAGTATTGATTACTTTATTCTGATATGTACAACCATGATACATGATGTCGGAATAGAAACGCGGGTCGCGGTTTTGATAGGGCATATCTACGTCAAAACCTTTGGCTTGTGCCTGCGGATCGTAAGTAGCATATCCATATCCGTCGTTACCAATAAATTCATATTCGTCAACCTGCTCCTGAAGTGGTTGCAAACGGGCAGCCCCACCATAAGATGGCGGAATGTGGTCGCCTTGCCATGATTCGGCTTTGTTGTTTGGCATCACTAAAATCCACTCGTTCAGGACGGCTTCTGCATCAATATAAATTTGTTTGATTCTGGCGTAAACCATGTTGTTGCTTTCTGCCTGATAGGTATTTCCTTTTCCCATGTAAAGGTTGTAGCGCACCAAACCGTTCTCATCTTTCAGATCTATTACGGCTTTGGCTGCATCAGCTGCAAGTTTCCATTTTTCCTTGTCGTAGGCAGCATAGGTTTCTTTTCCAACCCGGGTATCGTTACCCGGAAGTTTTCCTCCGTTATACATTGGGCTGGCATTCATGTACATGATAATAGCCTTTAGCGACATGGCTGTTCCCTTTTCAATACGTCCGAATTCAATTTCGCGGTGACGTACCGGCAGGTTGGCAATGGCATAGTCCAGATCAGCAGTAATTTTTTTCACAAATTCGGGCCATGAAATGCGTTTGAAGGCCAAATCGCCCTGTAAATCGGCTACATAATCCATGTAAACCACATCACCATACCAGCGCGAAACTAAAAAATGCAAATAAGCACGAATAAAATGAGCTTCGGCTATGCGGTTAGCAAGGTCGCCTGCCTGCAATGGATTATCTGGTGATTTGTATTTATCAACACCGCTCAGGAATACATTCGTTTTCCGGATGGAGTTATAAAAATCGCCCCAATATATAGCGAGGTTTTTGCCAGGACCAACCATACCAATTGATGGACCAAACGATCCAAAGTTGAACTGGTCGGGGATAGCCGTTTCTACTTTTGTACCTTTACATTCGTCGGTAATACCCGAGATAGAGAAGTCGGTCAAGCCAACAATTCCTTTATCACGGTCGCGCATATCGCGGTACAGTTTATTGGCCATACCGTTTATTTTGTCCCAACTGGCAAAGGCCACTTCTTCAGTAATCTGACTGTCAGGCACCCTGTCAAGAACATCGCTGCAGGATATAAATGTCAGGAGGAGACAGAAAATAATCGTCTTAGTGAAATATATTTTGTTTTTCATAATTTATGTCGGTTAAAAAGTTACATCAACACCAAGGTTAAATACTCGCTGAATTGGATACCAGTCGCCACCGGTATTGGTTTCGGGGTCAACATCATATTTTTTCAGTTTGTCCCAGGTGAAAAGATTTAATCCCTGAACATAGAAACGTGCTTTGGAGAACCCGATTTTCTTCATGATATTTTCTTTCAAAGAGTAACCGATTTCCATACTTTTCAAACGAATGTAGGAAGCATCAGCAAAGAAAAGGGAGTTATATGCATTTTTGTTGTTTGGATGTGGTCCGTAATGCAATGCCGGATAGGTTGCTGTTGCGGCTGTTTCAGGAGTCCAGCGGTTTAAGTGCAGCGGTTTTACCCTTCCAATGATATCTTGTCCGTAGGTTGGGAAATCCCAAGCAGCGGCATCGGTTAACTGAATGCTAACTAATGTAGCTCCCTGGAATAGTAGGCTGGTGTCAAAATTTTTGAAGGTAATTCCAATCGGGATACCGAACTGGAGTTCAGGAGTGCGGGGGCTACCCATGGCAATACGGTCTTCCTGATCAGTAATCTTTCCGTCGCCGTTTTGGTCTTTGTAAACTACGTCGCCGGGGATTAATTTTCCCCAATTTTGATAAACCGAAGTATTTAATTGGTCAGCTTCAGCCTGGTCTTTTACAAAATGGTCGAATTCATAAAGAAATTGCTCGCCAATGCGTTTCCCGGTGCGGTAAGCCCATGGAACTGGTTTCCCATCAGGAGCAATACGATCAATTTCATTGAGGTAAACAATCTTGTTTCTTGCAAACGACACATTGGGCTTAATGTAGTAACTAAAGTCTTTTCCGATTTTATCTGACCAGCCCAGTTCCATATCCACACCCTTGTTGTTAACAATTCCGATGTTGATCTGTGGAGCGCTAAGTCCAACAACGGCCGATACATTTCTGGCGTAGTTCGTTCCGGGAACATTCAGGATGTCGCTCCTGCGTTCAGCAAATACATCAACCGAAAGATTGAACCTATTTTTGAGCATTCTTAAGTCGATACCCAGATTCGCTTTTTTCGATTTTTCCCAGGTCAGATTTGGATTGGCCAGTGATCCTTCATAAACATTGGCTGGAACGCCTGAACTGAGTAGACTTGGACTTGCACCAAGATTATAGGTGTCGCTGTTTACGGTATAAAATTGCAGGTATCCGAAGCGGGCTCCGGGAAGCTGTTCGTTTCCAACTACACCATAAGATGTTCTCAATTTCAGGTAATTAATGGCTGGGTAGTTTTTCATGAATGGCTCGTTGCTTACTAACCAACCGGCAGCAGCAGCGGGGAAGAAACCATATTTTTTCCCTTTGGCAAAGTTTTCAGAACCGTTGTAAGCTGCGTTTACTTCAAATAAATATTTTTCGGCAAAGGCATAAGTTCCGCGAAAGGCTTGTCCCTGGGTTGCATAAGGAATCTCATTATTTACAATGCGTGTTGACTGGCGGATCAAAAGCAAGCCGGTAACACTGTGCGGCCCAAATGTTCTGGAGTAGTTCAATGTGGCCTGCATGTCGTTCTTACGCTGCGGGGCCTGATTGGTAACTCCGTTATTCATGGTATTATTATCCCTACGACGAGGTGAATCATAAACGCCGGTATAATGGCCGCCATTCATCAAAACATCAACTCCATCTTTGGGGAAGAAGGTGGCATAACCTCCATATTCGCGGTAACCTTCGCTTTCGTGAGGAATCGAGCGGTCGATCATGTTTCCGGCATAAATGTCGTACGAATATTGTCCTTCAATTCTTAACCCTTTTGTAATAAAGTCGAGGTTGTGCCCCATGGCAAAACTGCCTTCAAGGTTGGTGTCGTAGTAATTCTGGAATCCGGAATAGGCCAACTCTCCCAAAATGTTGTAGCGATATAATGCAGTACCAAAGAGCAGTCCTTCGGGATGTTTTGCATAGTAAACAGCATTGGCCGGATTATCGTTTTTCTCGTTGATAACCGGGTAAATCGAAGGTTGAGTATTGGCAATGGTAATTAATCGTGCCGCTGTGGTACCCGGTGCAATACGGTTTTGGATGCGTCCGCCTAGGTTCAGCTTCACGTAGAAATCGTCGGTAATATTGATGTCGATGTTCGATCTGAAATTGTACCGGTTAAACCGGGCATTGGTGTTGATAGGGCCATCGTTGGTGTGTTTGTAATTCCCATTCTGGTTCATATAACCAACCAACACAAAGTAACGGGCAGTTTTTGTTCCACCCTGAATGTTTAGGCTGTACTCCTGTTGCATGCTTGGTTTAAAAGCATAGTCGAAAAGGTTGATGTTGTAGCCTAAACCATCGGAGTTATCGCCTTTGGCCCTGCGGTAATTGTCAATTTGTTCCTGAGAGAACAGTGCTTTTGTTGTATTTGGATTGTCGTTCAGGTTAGCTTCGTTGTACAACATGGCATAATCGGCCGAACCCAGATATTCAGGGAATTTAATCGGGGCAGAAATACCAGAAGACGCTTTGAAAGTTACGTTGGCTCTTTCTGATTGTTTCCCTCTTCTGGTGGTCACCAAAATTACGCCGTTGGCGCCACGAACTCCATAAACAGCTGTAGCCGAGGCATCTTTTAACACGGTCAGTGTTTCAACTTCATCAGGACTGAGGTACTGGAAGTTACGTTCGATACCATCCACAATCACAATGGGATTTTTATTTCCCAAGGTTGAGGCACCGCGAACTAGAAGGGTACTTTGGTCAACACCGGGCTCACCACCGCTGTATTGGGTTACAATCATACCCGACAACCTACCAGCCAATGCGTTGGAGAGATTGGTGGTTGGGCTTTGCTTCAAATCTTCGGTTGAAATGGTCGTGAGCGAACCAACCACTGTAGCTTTTTTCTGTGTACCGTAGCCCACTACTACAACCTCGTCAACAGTCACTGTTTCTTCCATCAGGATTACCTTGACTTTGGTTTTCTTGGTAATATCAATTTCCTGAGATTTCATCCCAATGAATGTAACCATCAAGGTCGTGGCATTGGCTGGTACAGCCAGCTTGAATTCTCCTTCTCCGGTCGAAATGGTGGCAATGGTTGTACCTTTTACCAGAATCGATGCCCCGGGAATTGGCTTGCCATCGTTATCGGTAATCGTTCCGGTAATTTCTTTATTCTGTTGCAGTACTGAATTTGATTCAGATTTTAATGCTTCCAATTGTTGACTGTCATTTTTCTTGTAAAGGAAAATCTGGCGGTCGTCAATGTAGAATGCAATATCACTTTCGCCGAACAACTGATCGAGAATGGTCTCGATTTTTGCGCCGCGAAGTGAGATGCTTTTTTCGATGGTTGTATTGACTAAATCATTTTCGTAAACAAAAATGAATTCACTGTTTTTTTCAATCGATTCCAAAATCGCTCCTACGGTAGAGTTTTGAAGCTGAAGATCGATCTTGGTCGTTTGCGAATAAACACTCGCCGAAACAGATAGTGTACCAGCAAGAATAAGGGTAATAAGTACCTTCATAGTTAAAAGAAAAACTCTTAAATCCCGCCGGTGCCCGGAGGATTCGTCAATTACATTTTTTTTCATAGATTTGATTTGGAAATTAGACATGTTGCCTTGCGGCATGTTTATTTAACGCCGGTAGATGTTGCGAGCATCTGCCGGTTTTCTATTCATTTATGATTATTTTTTCTCCTTTCTGTTCGTAGGTTACATGATATATTTTTGATAGTCCATCCAATATGCGTTTGGGGTCATCTTTTAAATCAAGTTTTCCCGATAAACGGCTATTTGGAACAGTGGTATTAATTTCTATTTCAAGGTTATAGTAGCGCGATATCCGATTAACCAAACCCTGAAAATTTTCGTCTTCAAGATTCAGATATCCATGAACCCAGTCGATGTATGAATGGGCGTCCCTGACTTCAGCAATGGAGATCACTTTATCCTGACCAGAGACGACAGCCTTTTGGTTGGGCTGAAGTTCATATTCCTCTCCAAAAATCCCTTTCCCGGTTGATAAACTAACTTTTCCTTCCAGAAGAACGGTATTTTGATTGGACTCGTTTTGGTAAGCTTGAACGCCGAACTTAGTCCCCAGCACCTTAACCTCAAAATTTTCGGTTTTTACAAAGAATGGCTTGCTCTTATCAGTCGAAACCTCAAAATAAGCTTCGCCTTCCAGAAAAACTTCACGTTTACTTTCCGAAAAATGGGCCGGGTAAACAAGTTTTGATCCGGAGTTAAGCCAAACCTGAGTACCATCGGCCAAAAGAATGTTCGAACGTTTTCCGTAGGGAACAATCATTTGGTTAAAGCATTGTTGTGTTGCCGATTGTGCCTGGGTGATTTTCGATGTATCGTTGAGTACAACTGCACTTCCGTTAGCGACATATTCAATTTTCGATTGCTTGCTTTCGATTTTGATGCGTTGTCCGTCGGCCAGAATTAATTCGGCTTCGTCGGTTGGTTGAATTGTGGCTTTAGCGAATGATTCAATATCTGATTTGCGTTGAGTGTAATGGAAAACCGTTGTTGAAAGGCCAATCAGTAATATAACTGCTGCTGCATATTTCAGGAATAAATAACGACTCTTAGGTTGGCGTCGGGCGAGTATCGAGTTTAAAATCTCGGTTTTTCGTTCTTCCGGAATACGATTTTTGGGAGTAACCAATCCTCTGATTACCTCAGCGGCTAGATCAATCTCTCCAATCTTTTCAGGAAGCTGCGATTTTAACCAATCAATATTTTTACCGTCCGAAGTATTCCCCTTGGCAAGTTGTTGAAAGCCCTCGTCGTGTATAAAGTCCTCAGCAGAATACGTCCGGAATTTGTCTGGATTCATTTATGGTGTTTGTTTATATGTATATGGAGAGATCGAAAAATGAAATCTGGACAGAAATATGAATTTTTTTTCAGAATTTTTTGGCAAGCGATGCAATAAAAAGAAGAATCATCTTTTGGCCGTGTGCCAGAATGGTTTCAATTTCGGTCTTTACAGATTTGATAGCGCGGTAAACCGATTTGTAACACGAGTCGACTGAAATTTCAAGGATTGCCGAGATTTCCTCGTAGCTCAGATCGCAATCGAATCGCAGGTAGATAATTTCCTGCTGCTTCGGAGGTAGTTTGGCCAGGCTTTTTTGAAGCGCCTTACGGATATGGTTGTGCTCGTCCTGTTTTAAAAGAACATGTTCGGCACTTGGATAGTATTCAAACTGATTTTCGGGTAATTCCTCCGGAAACGAAAGCCTTTTTTGCTTTTTAAGGTCGAGGAAAAGCTGGTGCCGAAACGACTTGATCAGGTAACTCCTGACTTTGGTGACAAGTTTTAATTTGGATCGGTTGTTTAGCAGATAGACGAAAACGTTTTGTATCGAATCTTCGATGATGTGACTGTCGGAAGAATATCGGGTTCCGATGGTATAAAGCAGGTCGAAATGAGCAAAATACAAGGCAGAAAAATGGGCTTCATCTCCGGTGGAAATAAAATGATGCCAGGTATCTGAAAGGTCAATGTAGCTAGTTTTTCTCATTTCTTCTGAAAATCACAACTTACAAAAAACATTTTTTACCCGGGTTAATTTCCGAATAAAAAATAAAATTTGTTCACGCCATTGGTCATGTACCGATGGGTTTAGCTGGCTTCGTGTTTTCTGTTTCCTGTCAATAGCGGCTAAGTAAATCAAAATATAGAAAGATTTTACTCCCCGTAAATCATATTTTTCGATTTTTTAACTGCGAGTTTCAGATTGAATAAAGATTGTTTCGTTTCTTTTAATCGTTAATGGCCTATGTTTCAGTTTTGATTAAAAATACCCTCCTGCCGGTTTTTGTGCAGGAGGATATTTTTGTTTCCTCAGGGTCAGATTTTTCCTTCTTTTACGAGTTTCAGCACCAGCTCGCCAAACAGGGTATTGGCCCAGGCAAACCACGAGCGGGTGAAATTCTTGGGGTCGTCTTTGTGGAAGGTTTCGTGCATGAAACCCGTGTCGGCATCTGTGGCAACGAGGGTTTTCAGGCACCTGGCAATTTCTGCATCGCTGGTGCTGGTCATGGCCAGCATGATGAGGCTCATTGGCCAAACCATGTCGTAACCCACGTGCGGACCACCAATTCCTTCGCCAGCTTTGCCTTTAAAGAAATAGGGGTTGTCGTTGCTCCAGACCAGTTTGCGGGTATTTTGATAGATCGGGTCGTTCAGTTCGACGCACCCTAAATACGGAAGTGCTAGCAAACTGGGCACGTTGGCGTCGTCCATCAGGGCTGCATTGCCAAAGCCATCCACTTCGAATGCATAAACTTTGCCGTATTTGGGATGGTTCACAATGGCGTATTTCCGGATGGCTGTTTCCACTTCTTCGGCGAGAGCGGTGCATCGATCAGCAAAGGCTTTGTCGCCGGTAACTTTGGTACTGATTTCAGCCAATTGACGAAGCGATGTTACGGCAAACAAGTTCGATGGGACCAGAAACCCGTAAGTTGTCGCATCGTCCGACGGGCGAAAAGTCGAATTGATCAGCCCGACCGGTTTCAGCGGTTGTCCCCATCCGCCGTTCGAAACGGTATCCAGCTGTCGGTCGGTTTTCCGGAGGAATTTGTACGGGCCGAGATTGTCTTTGCGCTGCTGTTCCACAAAGGTTTGGTAAATCAGTTTCGTGGCTTTTTGCCAGTCGGCATCAAAAACGGCGGTGTCGCCGGTGGTTTTCCAATAGTGATAAGCCAGTCGCACCGTGTAGCACAGCGAATCGATTTCCCATTTGCGCTCGTGCAATTCGGGCTTCATGTCGGTTCCGTCGCTCATCCACTCGCTGCCTTTGGGTCCGTCGTTAAAGGCATTGGCATACGGATCAATCAGGATACATTGCGTTTGCCGGTTGATTACGCCAGCCAGCAAAGCTTTTAGCTTTTCATCGTCGTTGGCCAGCGGAAGATAAGGCCAAACCTGTGCCGACGAGTCACGCAGCCACATGGCGTGAATATCTCCGGTAATGACAAATGTATCGGGTTTCCCGTTTTTCGTCTTGAACTCAACAGTGGTGTCGAGTGTATTTGGATAGCAGTTCTCAAACATCCAGGCCAGTTTCGGGTCTTTCAGTTTGGCTTTTGTCTGCTGGATTATTTTCTCAACGGCAGCCGATGTAAAGTTCCGTTTTTCGGGTGCCGGGCGTTTGCTAATATAAGTAGCGCCGTTCAGTGTTGAGGCCACCAGTTTGCCCGTTCCGGCAATGGCCAGCCCGGCGATGGTCAAACTACTTGTGCGTATAAAATTTCTTCGTGTTGTCATCGTATTATTTTTTTGTTTAGAGACGCACGATCGTGCGTCTCTACAATTTCATTATTTCGTTGTGATCACCAATTTTTTTCCTTTTGCCAATTCCGAATGCGGGATGAAATACCCGTCAAGCTTTCGCCCATCGTAAGTGATGCTTTCGATTTTCTTTCCTGAATTCTTTTTGACGATGGTAAATTTCTTTTCTCCAAGATCGAAATCCACTTTGTCGAACAAAGGCACCGAAACAATGTATTCGGGATTGGCGGGGGAGAAGGTGTACAGGCCGATGGAAGTCAGCACGTACCAGGCCGAGTTTTCTCCGGCATCGTCCATTCCTGAGTAGGCCAGTTTGTACTTGCCCATATCGTAAAAACGGTCCATAATGCTGTCGAGCACGGCCTGCGATTTTTCCTGTTTCCCGACAAAGTAATACAACCACGGAAAGCTATGATCGGGCTGGTTGCCGTGGCAATATTGGCCAATAAATCCTGAGATGTTGTAAGCCTCCCATCCTTTGTAGGGAATGGAGAATAACTCGTCGAGTTTTTTCTCGAAGGCCGCCGGGCTTTTATACAAACCGATCAGACCTTTCACATCGTGCGGAGCAAAAAACGACGATTGCCAGGCGTTGGCTTCGCGGTACATGTATTCGTAATAAATGGTTTCCGGATTGAAATTTTTGATCCATTCGCCGTTGGCCAGGCGGCCGCGCATCAATCCGGTTGACGGATCGAACATGTTTTTATAGTTGCCGGTACGCTTCATCAACATGTTGTAATTGTCGGTGTCGCCCAGCTCTTTGGCCAGTAAAGCAACCGCATAATCGTCGTAGGCATATTCGAGTGTTTTGGTTACTCCTGCTGCCGCAACGGTTTCGAGCTTCGGATCAGCCAGATCGGGTTCCGAGATGTAGCCTTTTTCGATGTATTCCATCACGCGCGGACGGCTGCGGTTCTCCATCGTGGCATTCCGAAGCAGCAGGTTGTAGGCGCTTTTCACATCGAAGCTCTTAATTCCGCGGAGGTAGGTTCCCGCCACAAATGGTGCAGCATGGTCGCCATGGAAAAAGGTTGGCATAAATCCGCCCGATTTTTCGCCTTTGTCAATCAGCGATTTGATCACATCTTCAGTGACCTTGGGCGACAACATGGCGAGCAAAACCAGTTTATTGCGGTAGTCGTCCCACAGCGATGGTTCGGTGTAATAATCGAAGCCTTTGCTGACCACATTGCCTTTCACGTCGGTGTATTGGCCATTGCCGTCGCTTCGCAAAGCAGGCCACAGGAATGAGCGATACAAAGTAGAGTAGAACAGTCCTTTTTGGCGTTCAGTGCCGCCGCTAACTTTGATTTTTGAGAGCAGGTTTTCCCAGGTCTGTGTAGCTTCGTTGCGTACTCGCTGAAAGCTCTTGTTCAGCATTTCCTTTTCCAGATTTTCTTTGGCGTTGGCAATGCTCACAAACGAAAAACCGATTTTCAGTTCAAGCGGTTCCGAAGAATCAGCGAAGCTGACGAAAGAAATTTCGTGCTTTTCGCTTTTTTGTGCGTCAATGTTTTTGATCGTGTGGTTGGCTACGGCGTAGAAATACATTTTTTCGCCGATCTGCTGGAAGCCTTTAAAAACACGATCGCCTTCGCGGTTAATTTCCCAGCCGCGCACCCGCTCGTTTGCCCTCGACAGATCGACAATCAGTTTTTTATCCTGATTGTTTTTGAACGAATATTTGTGGAAAGCGCAACGCAGCGTCGAAGTCAGTTCGGCATTCACGCCGTAGCGTTCGAGGTAAACCTGGTAATAGCCGGGTTGTGCCGATTCGTTTTGGTGGCTGTAGGGCGAACAATAGTCTTCCGGAGAAAATTGCCCGTTGGCAGGCAGCATTGGGATGTGTCCCAAATTCCAATGTCCTTTGCTGGTGTGCACGAAGGCATAAATTACTGTGTCTTCGTACTGGTAGCCCGAACCACTCCTGAAAAGCGTAACCGGAGTGAGCTGTACCATGGCATTGGGTACCGACGATCCGGGGAAAACTTCGGCTCCCCAGGTGCGGTGGGTGGGTTTGTACCCGATGTCGATACTGTCCCACAAGGTAGCTGTCCCTAAAAACGGATTGACATATTGGGAGAGAGGCTTCTGTGCACGAACCGCGAAAACGGAAACTGTCAGAAACAGTATAGCAATGATTTTATTATTCACTTTTTAATTGGTTTTATTGGTTGGTTTTCCGCCGAAACAAGATTTTCGGTTCGACTATTCTACGTACAACCTCGAGTGATCTTTCACTCACAGGCAGCAATTTTAATTTGTCAAAAGACTTTGTTTATTCAGTAGTGCGGTAGCTTCAATCAGCATAACGCCACTGGTTTGTGTGGTGAGGTCGCTGGTTGAACCCGGTTTGGTCTTCCAGTACGTTCCGAATAAAATCAACTGTTTGTTGGTTCCTTTTCGCCAAAGTGTTTCGGCGTTGTGTTTGAAGAAGGTGAGGTAGCGTTTTTTGGTTGCCGCATCCAAATCGGGATGTAAAATGAGTTGGGCAAAATAGCGGATGAAAATACCTTTAAACAGTCCGCCGTCGCCGTTTCCTTCGCTTTTCAGCAAACGGTCGTTGCTGTCAACCAGGTTATTCAGCGTGTAGTCGGCCGCTTTGATGGCATCGTTCAAGTAACCTTTTTCTTTGGTGATGTTGTACAATTCGAGCGCCGATCCGAGGAAAGTTCCCTGGTTGTAAGTGAAAATCCAGTTGGTTTGAATGGTGCCCGTGCGACTGTCGATGTTGTCGTAAACCGCGCCATTGGCCGGATTAAAGAGTTTTTCCTTTTCCCATCCGTAAATTTTGAGCGCCCATTCCTTGTCGGCGGCATCGCCAAATTGCTGAAACAAGCGGGCTGCCAAGATGCAGGCAGGTCCGTTGGAACAGGCATTTTTACTGTATGGCTGATCTTTTTTCCAGGCAATACCGCCACCGGTATTGCTGTTCCAGCCAGTTTGAATGTCTTTCCAAACTTCGATAGCTGCAGTTTTAAACCGTGCATCCTGCGTGGCATTGTAAGCCCGAAGCATAGCCAGGGCATTCCATTCCATGTCGTCGTAATATTCGTTCAGGAAAGTGTTGCCATTTTTCTTTTTCACACCATCGTACCATTTGTTGATGGTTGTTTTGTAAAAGTCATCGCTGGTTCGGGTGTAGGCATCAACCGCAACATCCAGCGCGTGAGCCTGCGGCCAGTAATGAAAATCTTTCAACCCGCTGTTGTTGTAATTGAAATAGTTGTCGGTACCGTTCCAGTACAGCATCAAAAAGGCATTGCTGCTGCTGTCGGCTGCCTGCGTCCAGTTGATGGTGTATTCTTCGCCGGCGGGATTTACCGGTTCGCTGTCTTTCCCACAGGACTGCACCAGAAGAAGGACTGAAATCAGGAAAAAGTAATAGCACTTGTTCATTTCTAAGTTTTTGTATCTGATTTGTATTTAAAAGCAGGGGCAGACAATCTGCCTGCCCCTGGTAGTATAACCCTTTTCTCTTTTACTGGTTTCCTACTTTTTTAATTTCGTGTGTGTATGGGGCATCGGCCTGGAACAAAACTCTCACATCAGCAAGAGCCATATCCATTTCGCCTGCAAATTTAAATTTACCATTCCACTGGCTGTTGTCAACCGGGTAAAGATAATAATACGATGCCGGACTTGAAGCTGTCGGACGGCTATCGGTGTTTGGAGTTCCCCACCATTCTTCAACCGTTTCGCCTGCTCCGTTAACAGTTGTCATTTTGAATTTATAGCGTTCGTCGCGACCCCAGCCTTCCTGTTTGAAAGTGATTGGTTTGCTTGAGGCTTTCCATTCGCCTTTGGCCTGATAATCGAGCGAGAACAGGAAGGTGTTGGTTGGGCAGAAGAACAACTGAATGTTGGTAATTTCGGTATAGATGCAAGAACCTACGTTGAAGTCGAGTTTGATGCGGTAAATACCTGTCTTGGCCACAGTGCTTCCGGTTGTTCCTTCTTTCAGCAAACCTTTGTCGGTGTAGAATTTGCGCGGCGAGCCAACTTTGGCATCGGTGAAGAAATACGATTTTCCGGCAGTCAGTTTGGTGTAAACTTCAAATTCTCCGGCAGCAGTCGATTTCATGATGCTGGCTTTGGTGAGGTCGGTTCCACCTTCGGATCCTTCTCCGGTTACAAACACATCCACCGGAACTTCAGCAAATCCGGCCAAACGGGTCAGCTCGATGGTGCGGCTTTCAGCAGCTTTCACATCGTTGATTCCTTTTGAAGAGAATACGGTCCAGATCAGTTTGCCGGTTGCAGCCGACTGAATTCCGGCCATAGCAGCAATTTTATTCAGCTGTTTGTGGCTGATGGTTGCGTGGTTGTATCCGCCATTGTTGTCGGATGCCATGCGGTAAATCGGATTTGAGAAGTCGCCGCCTTCTTTGTCGAAAGCCACTTCGTACAGCACCATTCCGCTGTCTTCAGCTTTGGCAGGTTCCCATTCGAAATACAGGGTTGCCGAAGCCGAGCTTTGCAGAACGACCGATTTGGCATTACTTGGTTCGTAAAGCGATTTTACCGGAGTAACATTGGTGTTGCTTAATTCTTCCTTTTGACATCCGGTGAACGCCAATAACAACGAAAGAGCTATGGTAATTTTTGCGAATAATGTTTTCATATTCTAATGTGTTTATTTTCTGGTTAATTAAAGAAATAAGATTAATAGCCTGGATTTTGTCCGAGTGCCGGGTTTAAGTCTTTTTCCGATTGCGGAACCGCCCACAGGTAATCGCGGTCTTTGTTGAACGAACGTTTGTCGAGACGGATGTAGCCATTGTCAACACCGGCATCGCCGTATTTGGCGCCATGTGGATAGCCATTCAACGCAGTCTCGGCAGTTTTCCAGCGACGGATATCGAAAACTCGCAGGCCTTCCAATGCCAATTCCACGCGGCGTTCGCGACGAATGGTGTTTTGCAGGCTGGCTTTTGTTGCAGTTGCATCGAAAACCAAAGCTCCCGGATCGGTAAACCCTGCGCGGGCGCGAAGTGCTTTAATGGTAGTATTCCAGATGCTCTCGTTCATTTGACCAAGCTCGTTTTTAGCTTCGG
>CAYRBM010000078.1:0-24637 GCA_964422425.1 uncultured Odoribacter sp. | reverse complement strand
GCATGGTTGTTGTAAAAGCCCAGGTTTTAGCTGGAGGGCGCGGAAAAGCCGGCGGTGTAAAGCTTGCCAGAAATGTTGAGGAAGCTGTTGCTGTCGGGAAACAAATTCTTGGAATGGACATCAAGGGATTAAAAGTTGAAAAAGTGCTGGTAACCCCTGCTGCCGACATTGAAAAGGAATTTTACATCGGATTTACCAACGACCGAAATACCAAAAGCGTTACTTTGATGGCCAGTGCTGAAGGTGGCGTTGAAATAGAAGAAGTGGCTAAAAATACACCGGAGAAAATCATCAAGTTTCCAGTCAATGCACTGACTGGCCTGCTTGATTTTCAGGCTCGCGATATTGCTTTTCAGTTGTTCGGAGACATTAAGCTGGCACAAAAAGCAGCATCCATTCTCACCAAATTGTACAAACTTTACGTTGAAACCGACGCTACGCTGGCTGAAATTAATCCCCTGATTTTAACCCCTGACGGACAAGTATTGGCTATTGACGGGAAAATGAATTTTGATGATAATGCGCTCTATCGTCAGCCCAAAATTCTGGCTATGCGCGAACCCGACGAAGCCGAGCAAATGGAAATTGCTGCTCACGAAAAAGGGCTTTCATACATCAAGCTCGATGGCGACATTGGCTGCATGGTGAATGGGGCCGGATTGGCAATGGCCACCATGGACATGATTAAGCTTTATGGTGGCGAGCCAGCCAATTTCCTTGATATTGGAGGGAGTTCCAATCCTCAGAAAGTAATCGATGCCATGAATATTCTGCTGGCCGATAAAAATGTTAAAGCGGTGATGATTAATATTTTTGGGGGTATCACGCGTTGCGATGATGTGGCCAAAGGGTTGATCAAAGCACTCGAAATTATTCATACAAACATCCCCATTGTGGTTCGTCTTTCGGGAACCAATGCTGACGAGGGGCTTGCTTTGCTGAAAGAAACCGGTCTTCCTACTGTAAGTTCAATGAGCGAAGCAGCGAAAAAAGCGATTGAGTTAAGCAAACGGTAAGTGCAATTTTAAATATCCAATACTGAATATTGAATAACCAATTTCCAAACAGGGACAAACCTGAAATTTGGAACCTGGAACTTGAAATTTTTTAACACAAATCAAATGAGCATTTTAGTCAATAAAGATACCAAACTGGTTGTTCAGGGAATAACCGGGCGCGATGGTAAATTTCATACCGGTCGCATGAAAGAGTACGGAACCAACGTTGTTGCCGGTGTTTCTCCCGGAAAGGAAGGCGAAACGGTCGAAGGAGTTCCGGTTTTTAATTCAGTGAAAAATGCCGTTAAAGCTACTGGGGCCAATACTTCCATCATTTTTGTGCCGGCGCCTTTTGCTGCCGATGCCATTCTGGAAGCTTCAGATGCCGGCATCAAACTGGTTGTTGCCATTAGCGAGGGAGTGCCAATTCAGGATATGATTCGTGTAACGCCAATCCTGAAACAAAACGGAACCCTGTTGATTGGGCCAAACTGTCCGGGTCTGATTACACCCGGAGAAGCCCTAGTCGGAATTTTACCTGCCATGATTTTCAAAGAAGGCAATATTGGCTTCATTTCGCGTAGCGGTACGCTGACTTACGAAGTGGTAAATCTGCTTACCCTGAATAATTTCGGTCAGACTACCTGTGTTGGAATTGGCGGTGATCCGGTTGCAGGACTTTATTACATTGATCTTCTTGAGCGATTTGAGAATGACCCGAATACAACAGCGGTTGTTTTGATTGGCGAAATTGGCGGTGATGCAGAAGAACAGGCTGCCCGCTTTATTGCCGAGAAAATGACCAAACCGGTAGTTGCTTTCATCGCCGGACAAACAGCTCCTCCCGGAAAACGGATGGGACATGCAGGCGCCATTATTTCGAGCGGATCGGGTACTGCAGCTGAAAAGATCACTGCATTTAACGCGGCTGGTGTGCCGGTAGCCAAAGAGCCCGGCGAGATACCTGAATTGCTCCGGAAGAAACTGGCAGAACGAAAAAAGTAAACAGTATTCAGTAGCAGTTTGCAAAAACGAACTGTTACGGGTTTCGAGTTACGGGTTGCATGATAAAACAAACCCGAATCTCGTAACTCGATACAATAAAGAAAAGGCAGCCATTGGGTTTGCCTTTTTTTCGTATTTTCGGGCAACCAATTACCCGAAAATGCTGAACAGGTTAAAAATAGATTCGGAATCGGAAGTCCCTAAATACAAACAGGTTGTCGATCTGTTTATATCGGATATTGAAGCCGGCATTTTTAAACATGGTCAGCGAATTCCTTCGATCAACGAAACTAGTGAAGAACTGCTCCTTTCGCGTGATACCGTGGAAAAAGCCTACGTTTACATGAAGAAAAAGGGCATTCTGCTGGCAGTGCGTGGAAAAGGCTATTACATCAATCAGGTAAACGTCAGCAAAAAACTAAAAATCTGTCTGATATTCAATAAGCTAAGCAATTACAAGCGAAGTATTTATTACAGCTTCGTTCAAACCATGGGTGCAAAAGCCAGTGTGGATGTGTTCATCTACAATTACGAGCTCGATGAGTTTGAGGCCATCATTAATAACAACCTGAAGAACTACGATTACTTTGTTATTCTGCCGCATTTCAGAAACGAAAAGGCCAACGTGGCCGAGGTCATCCGGAAAATTCCCCGCGAAAAAGTACTTATTGTCGATCGTTTTCTGGAAGAACTAAGGGACTATCCGGTGGTTTACCAGGAATACGACAAAGATATTCAGTCGGCACTGACCTGCGGCCTCGACTTGTTACGCAAATACAATCAGCTCAACCTGGTATTCCCACAAAGTGAATATTACCCGCCATACATTATCCGAGGATTCCGGATTTTTTGCCAGGTGCATGGGTTTGCCTTTTCGGTGATCGACCGATTGGACGAATCGGATATCCGAAATGGTGAGGCTTATATAATCGTTTCCGACGAGGATCTGTATGCTTTTATCAGGCACATCAAAAAACGGAACTGGACATTGGGGAAGGGGTGCGGAGTTGTAGCTTACAACGAAAATCAGGTGAAAGAAATCCTTTGCGACGGAATCACCACCATTTCAACCAATCATGATGAGATCGGCCAACTGGCTGCACAAATGATATTGACCCAAAAGTTTGAGCGGATAAAAAGCCCGTTTCAGTTTATAAGGCGAAATTCGTTGTAAGAATAGCCCTCTATATTTCCCCCTATCGGGAGGCCTCACAACCCTAATTCATCACTGATTTCCTGCATGGCTGTGAGCGCCATTTCAGCAAAATCATTGATGGGAATACCAATCAGTTCGCATTCCAGGATGTTTTCGCGCTTTACCGAAGCTGCAAAAGCCTTCTCTTTCATGCGTTTGGTGATTGATTTGGTTTTTACCGACGCCAGTTTTTTGTCGGGGTAAACCAGGGCAGTAGCCATGATCAATCCGGTTATGGTTTCTCCGGCTGCCAAGGCGTGTTGAAAAACGGTAGTCCGTTCTTTGCCTGTCGCCATTTCGTTGTGCATCACAATCGCATCAACGGCTTCCTCGCTAATGATTCCGCCCAGCATTCCGGCCGCGTATGGGCCGTGTTTGTAGGGATCGGCATTGGTTATTTCCACATCAATATCGTGGAGCAACCCGGCCAGCCCCCATTCTTCAGCATCTTTACCCAGTTTATGGGCAATGGCTTTTAAAACAGCTTCGCTGGCCAGACAGTGTTTAATCATATTGGGGTTTTGAATGTGCTCATTCAAAAGTTTAACGGCATTTTCACGTGAAATCATTGGAGTAGTTCTATTTTTGCTGTGCAAATTAGCAAAAACAAGCATAAAAACGATGGCAACCGAAACGGAACGAAAATTTTTAGTGGACCGGGACAAATGGAGGCCTGCCGGCGAAGGACGACAACTGATTCAGGCTTATCTGAGTGTTGCTCCAAATCCGACCGTACGCCTGCGTGTAGCCGGAGAAAAAGCATTTCTGACCATCAAAGGAAGGTCGGAAACCTTGAGCCGTCCTGAATTTGAGTATGAAATACCGGTGGCTGATGCTCTGGAGATGTTGCAAATGGCCGTTACCGGAACGATTGAAAAAGTGAGGTACATCGAATTTTACGAAGGCTTTCGCTGGGAAGTGGATGTTTTCTCGGGGAAGAATAAGGGATTGGTTATGGCCGAGATTGAACTCGAAGCCGAAGATCAATTATTCCCCTGTCCTGACTGGATTTTGGAAGAAGTTTCAGGAGATGCCAGGTTCTACAATTCGTATCTGGCCGAACACCCCTTTCAGGAATGGTAGTCGTTCGTGGCCTGATTTTTGAAAGACCGGACAACATGTTTTGCAGAAAAACGTTATTATTAAAGCCAATTAACCTTTTGAATTATGCTGCTTAAAAGACTTTTTACAGGATGTCTGATCCTGGTTGGATTCTCTCTCTTTGCTGAAAACACCATCGCTACCCGTAAAAAAGATTCCGGTTATATTTCTCCTGATTCGCTTCGCATCAGCATTGATTACCTGAAAAAATATCTTCAGGAAACCAATGTGTGGCATAGTGAGTATCCTGTCATCCTAAAATCGGTAAAAGGTTTGATCGATTATGCCGAAAATGATCGGATTGACAGCATACTGCTTAAACTTGACCACTTTCAGAAAGTGAAGGATTTCCGGTACATCTATCGGCCAATTGATCAGGTTAGGGGCGACTCCCTGCATATCAGAGGATATCAGTCGCACGCGGCCATACTGGAGAAAATGAAGAAGCTTGACCGGGCTATCTGGAATGGCGTTGACATGAAGGCAATACCTCTTCCGGAGGAATTAATTCCGGGTCAGGATAATAAATTGCACCCGATTGAACCCGGTGATGAGGAAACCATAATTCGGAAAACGCACCTTGTTTTACCTGATAGTTTGAAAAACGTTCATGCCATACCTGATTCGCTGGTGAATACGGCCAACGATTTTGCACGAATAAAAAAGAGACAGGAAATTCGAACAGCCATTCTCGAACGGGCCCGCCAGCGTTACAACAACCATATTGCAAGGCTGAACCTTGATTCGGCAATTACCGCTTACCGGCATTATGCAGTCAGGGTTTTTTCCGATTCGCTTCAACGTAACCTTCACGACTCGCTGAAAACAAAAAATGAGCTGGTTATCAGGAATTACAATGATTCAATTGTTCGTTCGGTTAATGATTCAATCAACCGTTTTGTCCGGATTTTACAGCGTCATGCGCAAAACGATTCGGTTTCGGTTTCCATGCAAAGTTTGACAGGTCAACCGGTTCAGATGTGGCTCCGTAATAACGAGAGGACGATCAAGCGAATGTATATTAAGAATGAGCAAAACGACTCATTGGCTATCCGGTTAATGAATCTGGACAAGTATTCGCTTGGAATAGCCATTGATGATGACGTAACTTTTGACCGGATTGCCGAAAAGCAGCGCCGTGATTTTTCATTCAATCAGTTGACTCCAAGTGATAAATTGAGCAAAGTCAAAAAGAGGTTTCAGGTTATTGCGCCCTGGGAGATGGGCGGAAACGGCAACATTGGTCTTACCCAAACTTACCTGAACAACTGGAAGGCGGGTGGTAAAAGCGCTTTCTCGTTCCTGGTAGTACTGAAGGGGTATGCCAATTATTCGAATTCCAAACTGAAATGGGAGAACAGCGGAGAATTCCGAAATGGCTGGATCAGGCAGGGAGGAAAAGATGAAATGATTCAGAAAAACGATGATAAACTGGAGCTGATTTCCAGACTTGGTGTAAGTGCCTTTAAAAAATGGTACTACAGTAGTGAAATCGACTTCATTACCCAGTTTTTCAACGGGTATAATTATCCTGATAAAACCAAGCTGATATCGTCGTACATGTCGCCCGCCAAAACCATGTTTAAATTGGGGTTGGATTATAAGCCGAATAAGAACTTTTCGCTGTTCCTTTCACCAATTACCGCCAAGAATGTTTTTGTACGCGATACCGCCCGCGTAAATCAGACTAAATTTGGGGTTCCGGCTAATAGCCGCAGTTTCTGGGAACCTGGTTTAAATGCTGATATGAGGTACAGGCGGGATATTACATCGCAAATTACCTATGAAACCAAATACAAGATGTTCATGAATTATCAGCAACCTTTAAAAAAGGTTGATATTAGCTGGGAAAATACCGTGGTTGCCCAATTAACCGACCGGATAAACATGACCTTTATGCTTCACTTGTTATATGACGACAATGTTACTTTCGATACCGGGAAAAAAGATGAAGCCGGGAAAGCGATTTTTAAACCAAAATGGCAGACGAAAGAGTTAATAACAGTAGGTTTTTCCTATAAATTCAACCACAAAATTTATAAACAGAAAAAAGTAGAATAAATCGTTTCACTATGAAGACCTACAAGAAATATTTTAAAATTACTGCCGATCCTGCAGATGTTTATAATGCGCTGACGAACCAAACAATGATTGAGATTTGGACAGGTGAAGATGCCGAAATGGAGGAGAGGCCTGGAACTGAATTCTCACTTTGGGATGGTAGCATCAGCGGAATGAATCTCGAATTTGAGAAAGACCATAAAATTGTTCAGGAATGGTATTTTGGAGAAGAAGAGGAAGATAAAAAGTCAATTGTAACGATCAAACTTCATCCGGATAAAAAGGGAACTATTATGGAAGTAGTTCAAACTAATATTCCGGATGAAGCTTATGAAAATATTTCGGAAGGATGGGAAGAAAATTATTTTAATGCCCTAAACCAGCTTTTTGAACAATAGTACTTAATATTCGCCGATAACGTCCGACAGGACTTCAAAACCGGTTTCGGTCACTAAAATGGTATGTTCAAACTGTGCCGAAAGCTTTTTGTCAACGGTTCGGGCAGTCCATTTGTCGGTTTTGTCAACCACTGTTCCGGGTCGTCCCTGGTTAATCATTGGTTCAATAGTAAACGTCATTCCAGGTTTCATCACCGGACCGGTATTTCGGCGCGAGGTATGATCCACCTGCGGTTCTTCGTGAAAATGAACACCAACACCGTGTCCGCAAAACTCATAAACAACCGAATATCCCTGCGACTTGGCGTATTTGCTGATGGCATGACCAATATTTCCGAATTGGTTCCCCGGTCTGACCTGCTGAATGCCTAAATCGAGGCAATGCCTGGTAACCTCAATTAAATCAAGTGCCTCCGGCGAAACTTCGCCGACCGTAAACATGCGGCTTGTGTCTCCATAATAACCATTCAAAATGGTAGTTACATCGATATTCAGAATGTCGCCTTCCCGGAGAATTTCACTTTCCGATGGTATCCCGTGGCAAACCACTTCATTCAGCGAAATGCAGCACGATTTGGGGTAGCCGCCATAGCCCAGAGTAGCAGGAATAGCTCCATGTTCGCGGATAAATGATTCAATTTTTTGATTTAGAAATTCGGTTGAGACACCAGGTTTGACAAATTCGGCAATATATTCGAGAGCTTGCCCGGCCAGCTTGCTGCTTTTGCGGATACCTTCAATCTGTTCGGGCGTTTTAATGATTATTTTCTCCATTGATTTTTTAAAATTTGTGCAAAAGTCGTTAAATCGATTGGTTTTTCAAAACTGAACAATAGTTTTGCACAAAGGTTTAAAGTTGCCTTCATCAAATGGAAAAATATCAGGAAAAACTCGCCATCAAATCCTTTCAGACCAACCAATACGGAAAAGCCTCTATTGCTTCGCTGTTTCATATCATGCTTGAAGCCGCGTGGGCTCATGCGCAAATCATGGATTGGGGTTACGACGATTTGAAAAATCACAATCTTTTTTGGGTATTGTCACGGTTTTATCTTCAGGTTGAAAAGTATCCGGCATGGCAAGACCGGATTACACTGAATACATGGTCGGCCGGGACAGATGGCATCTATGCCTACCGCGAGTATATTCTCGAAGATGAATCAGGAAGTGTTTTGCTTCGCGCAAGCTCTGCATGGCTGATTCTGGATATGGATAGCCGAAAAATCTTCCGGTTAAGTGACTATAAAGCGACTTTTCCCAAACGGATTGAGGAGAGAGCATGCCGGAATCCAAAGCGGATTAAACCTGATATTCACGCTGAAAACCTGAATTATTCGCCGGTTTTGTTCAGCGAACTCGACATCAATAAACATTTCAATAGTGTGAAATATGTAGAACGGGTTTTGGATGATTTTGGGATTGAATTTTTGAATGCCCATGAACCGTCGGAACTCGAAGTAAACTACCTGAAGGAAGGTGTCGCCGGAGATCAGATAGCTGTTACCCGCACACAATTAGCCGAAAATGAATACCTGAATTGCCTGGTTCGCGAAGCGGATGGCGTGGATTTATGTGCGATGCGAATAGTTTGGCGGGAAAGAAAGTAAGTTGTTGAATTGTTTAAATGGTTGTATTGTTTTTTTATAACCATTAAACAGTTAAACCATTTAGCCTTTTTCCGGAAATCCCCCATTATACCACTCCACAATTCTTGCCACTTTCTCTTCCAATGGCATATATCCGTCCAGCCAGCGAATTTCAATACCTTGTTTTTCCATACGCCGGAACCATGTCATTTGTCGTTTGGCAAACTGGTGGATAGCTACATTTAGTCCATCAAACATTTCCTGATATGTAAGCTGGCCAGTTAAATATTGGGTCATGAATTTGTATTCGAGGCCGTAATAAGTAAGTTGTTCGGGGGTAAGTCCACTGTCGAGCAGACGCTGAACTTCATCAAGCATCCGTTCTTTTAGGCGTTGCTTTAGCCTGGTTGTGATTCGTTTGCGTCGAGATAGCCGATCGAATTTTACTCCAACTACCAGGCTGCAAATATGGGGCATGCCGGTATCAATTTCAGGGTGGGAGAGGTAATATTCTTCAATTTCGATAGCGCGAATGGCGCGTTTCTCATTTTCAATGTCGGTTTGATTGTGCAGTGCTGATTTATAGGTTTTCAGTAGTTCGGTTAATTCATCGAGGCTTTTCCCTTCCAGCTTCGCACGCAATTCTTCATTAATCGGAACCTGTATCAGCTTGTAGTTTTTCAATACAGCTTCAAGATAAAGTCCGCTTCCTCCGCACATAACAGGGATTTTCCCACGCCCGGTAATGTCAGCAAAAACTTTTAGAAAATCTTTTTGGTACTCGAAAACATTGTACTCATATCCGGCATCAACAATGTCGATGAGGTGATACGGAACGGTTTTCCCATCAACCACATAGTCGGCATAGTCTTTCCCTGTACCCAAATCCATCCCCCGATAAACCTGACGTGAATCGGCTGAAATAACTTCACCCTCAAGTGCCGAAGCTACTTTGGCGGCTACGGCGGTTTTGCCCGATGCGGTAGGCCCAAGAATGGTGATGAGATTATATTTTTTCTCCTGCATGAATTCTGAAGTTTTCGTTCTGCAAAATAATGTATTTTTGTGGGGCAAATTGAGCCTTTGGTTCAATTTAGCCACGAAGACTCAAAGAAACAAAGATTCACAGAGCTTTTAAATTTAGTGAACTTTACGGTTCTGATGACTTTGTGTTGAATTTTAGGAGAAGAAAATGACTCACAGACGGCAAAACATATCGATCAAAAATAAAAAGGCTTTTTTCGACTACGAAATTCTCGAAACCTTCATTGCCGGCATTCAGCTGTCGGGCACAGAAATTAAGTCAATTCGCGGTTCGAAAGCCAGTCTGGTTGATTCGTATGGCGCATTTTGGTCCGACGAGCTGTATGTGAAAAACATGCACATCGCCGAATACGAATTGGGTACCTGCAATAACCACATTGCCAAGCGCGACCGCAAACTGCTGCTTACCCGAAAGGAACTTGCCAAAATGCAGAAAAAGGCCAAGGAAGGCGGGATTACCATTGTTCCGCTTAAGCTTTTCATTAACGACCGTGGACTGGCCAAGCTTGAAATTGCCCTCGCCAAAGGAAAGAAAACCTTCGACAAACGTGAAACCCTCAAGTTGAAAGATGCCTCTCGCGAAATGGACAGGGCGAGGAAGTTTTAGTTGAGAAACATTATATAGACCCCATTAACAGACTTATTGCTGCTGGTTTTTGTAATACCTCCGGAAAAGCACCTTCTTCAGGTCTCTGAAAATAACCTGATGTGCCAGTATTTCAAGGTCGTTGTAATGCGGTAAATCCTGATGGGCTTTGGCAATTTCCTTTTCAGTAATGTCAACCTGATACAAAACGGACATCAACCGGCTGTAATCGCGGTCGAGGTAAACCGAAATCTGGTTAATGAGTTGATCGTGAAGCTCATGGTAAGCATTTTCAATATCTCCTGAAAAAGTAATTTCAATGCCAAACATGCCGAAATCCTTCATAATCTGGGCGGCAGTTTCGCGAACAATATCCTCCTTGTTCAGGAAAAATTCGATGTTGTTGTTTTGCAGGTTGGGTAGGTTCATAAATGGATTTTTTAACCACTGATTGCACAAATTAACACAATTGAGAAAACTAATGCAACCCAAACTGCAACTCGCTCAAATTTCGGTAAATACCATCAGGCAACTGAACCAGCTCCGCATGGGTTCCCTTTTCAACCAAGCGTCCCTGATCGAGTACCAGAATCTGGTCGGCTTTGCGCACGGTTGACAGCCGATGGGCAATTACCACCGATGTGCGGCCCTCCATCAGTTTTTCGAGCGCGTCCTGCACCAGTCGTTCCGATTCGGAATCGAGCGACGAGGTAGCTTCATCCAGAATCAAAATTTTCGGGTTCTTCAGCACCGCCCTTGCAATGGCAATACGTTGCCGCTGACCGCCTGAAAGTTGTGTTCCGCGCTCGCCCACCACCGTATCAAGCTTTTCAGGAAAGCGGTTGATGAATTCGAGGGCATTGGCTTTGGCCGCAGCCTCCAGAATTTCGTCGTCGGTTGCCGATGGCTTTCCGTAGGCAATGTTCTCGCGAATGGTTCCGCCAAACAGGAAAATATCCTGCGGCACCAGGGCAATCTGGCTCCGAAGGGCTGAAAGCGAATAACTCCGGCTATCCTTTTCGTCGAACAAAATGGCTCCTGAAATCGGGTCGTGCAGGCGCAAAAGTAGCGATGCAATGGTTGATTTTCCGGCTCCGGAAGCCCCAACTAGCGCCACCATTTGGTTCGCCGTTATATGAACATTTATATTTTTTAAAACATTTTCATCAGGCCGCGACGGGTAGGCAAAAGTCAAATCAATAAATGCAATTGCTCCGCTTAACATCTCCTTTTCAGAAAGTTGAGTTACATCCTGAATGTCCTCTTCCGTTTCATTGAAAATTGCAAATAAATCCTCGGTGGCCCCAATAAATTTCTGTATGCTGGCATAAACCGACGCTAATCCTCCAATGGTTCCGCCCACAAACGCCGAATAAATGACGAACGAAAACAGGTCGCCGGCTACCAGTTCCCCTTTGGCCAGCAAAGCCGATCCTTTCCAGATGACAGCCACCAACGCACCAAACAACCCGAACACAATAAAGGCTGAAAAAGCACCGCGGTATTTACCGCTTTTAATTCCAACCTGCGCAATTTCTTCGGTTTTCTTCCGGTATCGACCGATTTCAAAAAATTCGTTGGTAAACGATTTCACGCTTTGAATTCCCTGCAGTGTTTCTTCCACAATGGTATTCGATTCGGCGACCTGCGCCTGCACCTGCTTCGAAAATTTCCGGATGTAGCGGCCAAACACGCGGGCCAGGATCATCACTCCGGGCAAAACAGCCAGCATAAATAAGGTGAGTTGCAACGAAGTGATAGCCAAAAGCGCAATGCCGCCAAAAATGGTTATAATTTGTCGGATGAACTCGGCCAGAGTGGTTGTTAATGTTTCCTGAAGCAGAATAATGTCTGCCGAAATGCGGCTGTTGAGCTCTCCTACCCTGCGCTGATCAAAAAAACGGAGAGGCAGTTTAATCAGGTGATTGTAAGTATCCTGACGAAGATAAGCCAGCGTTTTTTCGGTAACATTGACAAATAAAACGATGCGGAAATACGAGAATATCGCCTGTGCCAACAACACAATCCCTAAAAGGATTGCGACTTCGTTAATACTTCGGGCTAAAGCTTCGTTGTTGGCAGCATTCACCATGTCGCCCAGTAATTTCGGAAAAATAAGGCTGGTTATGGTGGAGCCCAACAGGAATATCATCCCGATGTAATACTGACCCTGAAATGGCTTAATGTATTTGAATAGTTTAAAGGCGTTGCGAAGGCCCTCGCGGGTTATTTTTTTCTTTTCTACTTCGGACATTTTGGTTCTTTTTTACAGGCAGATAAACAGTCCAGAAAACCATCGGTTCAAAACAAACAAGTAAAAACGCGAAGACACAAAGGATTTTTCACCTCGTGACTTCGCGTCTTTAAATTTAGTATTTTGTAAGCAGACTATAGCTGCTTGAAGAAATCGTTGCCTTTGTCGTCAACAATAATAAATGCCGGGAAATTCTCGACGCGGATTTTGCGTATGGCTTCCATGCCCAGTTCTTCCATGTCGATCACTTCGCTCGATTTGATGCTTTCTTTCGCCAAAATAGCGGCTGGTCCACCGATAGAACCAAGGTAGAAGCCACCCCATTTTTTGCAGGCATCAGTTACGGCTTGACTGCGGTTTCCTTTGGCTACCATGATTTTCGAACCACCCAGGCTCATAAAGAAGTCAACATACGGGTCCATGCGACCGGCAGTTGTTGGGCCGAAGCTTCCTGAAGCCATTCCTTTCGGTGTTTTGGCTGGTCCGGCGTAATAAACCGGGTAACGTTTCAGATATTCGGGCATTGGATGGCCGGCGTCGAGCAGTTCTTTCAAACGAAGGTGAGCCATGTCGCGGGCTACAATCAGCGTTCCTGAAAGATTCAGTCGGGTTTTGATCGGATACTGCGACAAGGTTTTCAGCACCTCTTCCATCGGCTGATCCAGATCAATATCCACAGCCGGGGTCATTCCGGGAGCCTGTGCAGGTAAGAAGCGAATCGGATTTTTTTCGAGTTCTTCGAGGAAAATGCCGTCTTCGGTAATTTTTGCCTTGATGTTTCGGTCGGCCGAACAACTTACGCCCAGTCCAACCGGGCAGGAAGCAGCATGGCGTGGCAAACGGATGACGCGAACATCGTGCACGAAATACTTTCCGCCGAATTGCGCGCCCAACCCGCATTCCTGTGCAATTTTCTCGATTTTGGCTTCCCATTCCAGATCGCGGAAAGCTTGTCCGCCTTCGTTTCCTTCGGTTGGCAAATGATCGAGATAACCAGCCGAAGCTTTTTTTACGGTGGCTAGAGTGGCTTCAGCCGAAGTTCCGCCGATAACCAGCGCCAAATGATAAGGAGGACAAGCTGAAGTACCCAAATCCATGATTTTTTCCTTCACGAATTTGGTCAGATTTTCCTCGGTCAACAACGATTTGGTTTGCTGATACAGGTAAGTTTTGTTGCCCGAACCACCACCTTTGGTGATGAACAAAAATTCGTAGGCATTGCCTTTTTCGGCATATAAATCGATTTGCGCCGGAAGATTGGTGCCAGTATTTTTTTCATCGAACATGGTGAGCGGAACTACCTGCGAATAGCGGAGATTGCGATCCTGATAGGTGTCAAAAATTCCTTTTGAAAGGATTTCAGCATCGTTGACGCCAGTGTAAACATCTTCACCTTTTTTACCGATAACAATAGCCGTTCCGGTATCCTGACAAGTAGGTAGTTCGCCTTCAGCCGAAACAACCTGGTTGAGCAACATGGTGTAAGCTACAAAACGGTCGTTGTCGGTTGCTTCCGGATCTTTCAGGATGTTGGCCAGTTTTTCGAGGTGCGTGGCACGCAGGTAAAACGACACATCGGTAAACGCTTCGCGGGCCAGCAGTTCCAACCCTTCGGGAGCCACTTTCAGGATTTTACGTCCTTCGAACTCCACGGTCGAAACAAAGTCTTTGGTCAACAGGCGATACGATGTGGTATCTTTCTTAATCGGAAATGGTTTTTGATAGTTGAATTGAGCCATTTTATCGTACTGTAAATGAGTTAATAATAATTCAGGATAAATACCTATTACGTTGTTTAAAAACGCAAACAAATATAGCGAATCACTCCCGATAAACGGGCAAAAACGCCGATCAATTGACCGAACGCAGAGAGAGTTAACAAATAATTCAGGCGAATAGGTGATGATCGGCTTATCGATTCAGGCAATAAACCTAAGCTCCAGACCTGAAAAATGATAGCAGCAAGCACAGTTCGTATTCGTCAAAATGCGATCATTTCAGGTATAAATACATGACCACAGCAAGAATAATGGGAGAAATGATGAAAAACCACCCTGGCTGATACGCTTTTCGCGATCGAAACCAAATCCAGATGCCGGTAACGGCAAACACAATCATGGCAATAGCCGTTAAATCGAGTAATCCAGCCCATACAACGTATAGTATTCCGCCATGATATCCATGTAACCGATGAATTCGAGTGCTTATTTCGCCGAATGAAATCCGTTTGGTACAACTCACCGTGGCACTGTCGAGATCGTTGTGAATGGTTACGACGTTTCTAACCCCCGGACGATAATAATCAAGTGTGATTTGCTTTTTTCTGTTCCGGCTATAAACCAGCCTTCCCGAAATATCAAACTGCGACTTGACGGCTTCGCTGAGTTTTTCAATGTTGGTCGTATCCGGCGTATAATTTAGTGGCTTGATTTGTGTGCTTTTCAACTCGTTGCCATGAGGGAACCACTCGTATTTGCTCATAATCAGTCCCGACAGAAAATACATTAGCGCGAAAGCAAAAATCAGGATACTTGAAAAATAATGAATGCTTCGCAAAGCTCTGTTTAATTTTACCCTATTAGCCATACATACACAGTTAAAACGATTGAAACTGCACCCGACAAACCAATAATAATCCAATGAGTCCTGCTTTTCACCGATTTGTTTATCCAAAAATAAAAGCTGGTGAGAACAGTTAGAAAGGCGACGAAAGCGGCAATTTGTGCATACCACGACCAAACGTCGAGCAACGTGTCGCCCAATTTGTTGCCGATACTGCCAAAATGGAGTGCCCGCAAAATACGTCCGGTACTGAAATGAATCTCTTTGACATCGACCAAATCGCTGTTTCGGTTGAGCTTAATGTCGTAGGTGAGCGCCGGGCGTTGAATTTTGAACCTTACTGTACCATCTTTTTTTTCGCGAAATTCCCAGGGCGGGTAATGCCCTTTCACGTCAAGTTTCGAACCTATAAACCGGGCCAGTGTGTCCACTTTAAGCGACGGATCGAAATAAATATTCCGGCTGTATTGAATTGTGTCGATCTCGGTTTCGGGTAAAAACTTATGCTGAAAATTCAATGCACTCAGTCCGGCAATCAGCAGGTAAACCGAACAAAACAATCCGCCATAGATATGAAGTTTCGAAAGGAATCGAAGTAAGGTGCTTTTAGTTGGTTTCATTAGGTTATTATTCGCTTTTCAGAAAGTAAAATCACTTGCGGGAGGTGAATATAGAAATAAATTCTTTTTCTGGATTGTTTATCTGGCTTCAACCCGAATTGAAAACCTCGTTTGGTGCTTGAAACAGCGGTTCTGTGGGCTGGTTCGGCTTTTGAGTGCGCTGACAGATAGTTCGGCTAACTACTTTATGAACAGAGTTTTTTTGCCAAATATCAGCTTCGCGAAATGTTATATCTTTGCCCGTACAATTTATATTCGCAACAACTAGCAAATCAATTAGAACTGGTTATGAATTTTGCAACCTTCAGAAACAAACTGCACAATTATTTTGGCGGCATTCTGCTGCTTTATCTCGTTTTCATAGCGATCTCATTTGTTAGCCGAAGTGTTTTGTTTGGCATGTCTTTTAGTGATGTCAGTCTGAATCCACTTCAACTTCTGTGGGCCTATTTGGGTGGATTGTTTATGGATACCGTGGCGTTCTCTTATTTCATGATTCCCTTCGTTTTATTCCTGACGCTGGTTCCGGTTACCCGGTTCCCGGAGAAATTCAGGAAAATAGCCGGATGGGTGGTTTATTTCATCACATTTTACATCCTCATTTTCAATGCAGTTTCGGAATATTTTTTCTGGGATGAGTTTGGTGTTCGTTACAATTTCATTGCGGTTGATTATCTGGTTTACACCACCGAAGTACTTGGAAATATCAAAGAATCGTATCCGTTACCGGCATTAATCGGCGGAATATTGATTGCCGACATTGCTCTTTTGATTTTGGTGATTAGGAAAGGATGGCTGGTTTTTGGTGATAAGCAGACTATGACACAGAGGAATCGAATGAAAACCGGATTCGCGTTATTGCTGATTCCGATTGCTTCATTCATCCTGATTAAAAACACCACGGTTGAAATCACCAAAAACCGGTATAACAACGAGCTGGCCAAAAACGGGATACATTCGCTTTTTGCGGCTTTCCTGAACAGCGAACTCGACTACGATATTTTCTATGCCGTGCGCGACAATACGGAGAATTTCAAACAACTGCGCTCATTGCTGCAAACCGAAAATAGTCGATACATCAGCGATGATCCTACTAACATCATCCGGACGATCCAAAATTCAGGCGAAGAAAAAAGATACAATGTGGTTCTCGTTACCATGGAAAGTTTAAGTGCCGAATTCCTGGGATTTAAAAGATATAAGAAGGAGGATCCTACTGATTTCTATGGAAATGTAACCGACTATAAAGGAAATATTACTCCTTGTCTTGATGCCATTGCTGATAGCGCCCTGTTGTTCACCAATCTTTATGCTATTGGAACCCGCACCATTTATGGGTTGGAGGCCGTTACGCTTGGCGCCCCTCCCAAACCGGGGCAGAGTGTGATCAAGCGCCCGAACAACGAGAATATGTTTTCGATGGGGCAGTTATTTAAGGAACGAGACTACCAGCTGAAATACATTTACGGTGGTTATGGCTATTTCGACAACATGAACCATTTCTTCTCGAATAACGGTTACCAGATTGTTGATCGCAATAACTTTAAAAAAGACGAGATCACTTTTGCCAATACCTGGGGCGTTTGCGATCAGGATTTGTTCAACAAAGCCCTGAAAGAATGTGATGAGTCGTTTGCTTCAGGAAAGCCATTTCTGAATCACATTATGACCACTTCTAATCACCGACCCTATACTTATCCTGACAGAGTGATTGATATTCCTTCGCAAACCAGCAGGGCCGGAGGCGTTAAATATTGTGATTTTGCGATTGGTGAGTTCATACAAAAAGCAAAGGAAAAACTGTGGTTCAGCAACACTATTTTTGTAATTGTGGCCGACCATTGTGCCGGAAGTGCCGGAAAGGCTGAGCTTCCGTTCATGGAATATCAAATACCGCTGATCATTTACAATCCTGCCCTGGTTCGTCCGCAACAGATTGACAAGCTGTGCAGCCAGATTGATGCTGCACCAACTCTGCTGGGTTTACTGAACTGGTCGTATAAAACCAAATTTTTCGGGAAAGATATCCTGAAAATGCAACCTGAAGAAGAGCGTGCTTTTATTTCGAATTACCAGAAGCTTGGCTTTATCAGAAACGACCGGCTGACGATTTTAAGTCCGCAGCAAAAGGTAACTCAATACCGGATTAACCCGCAAACCGGCGAAATGGTTGCAGTTCCTGTTGATCCGGAAATACAGAACGAAACCATTATTTATTACCAGTCGGCCAATTACGTTTATAAAAACAGACTGAATAAATGGGATTAGGCCATCATATCACCGACTGCAAAATTCCGGCAAAAGTTATGTTTTTGCTGATCATGGCAATTGGTTCACTGCATGGCATTGCCGGTGAGCGAAAAGACACTCTGGTCAGCCGTGAATGGCGCGATACCATCCGTTTGGAGAAAGCTCAGGTTTACGAAGTCAACCCTGAATATTCGCTGATGTTTTATCGCCCAAAGCCCTTTCAATTCGCCAAAAATGTTCCGTCTGATCTGTACTTATTGGGCAAGACGGCATTCTCCAAAAAAAATCTGCCGAAACTTGGGGCCATTTTAGGTGGAACTGCCTTGCTCATTGCGGTTGATCAGCCAATCATTGATGCCGCCAAACAGTTTGGCCGTTACATCAATCTCGATCCTGCACGAAAATCAAAAACGGTGATTGAAGTTGACTTTGGCAGTTTTAGTGTCGATGTGCTGGAGTTGCCGCAGAATGTAAACTCGGCTATGTATTTCCTTGGCGAAGGATGGCCCAGTATTTTGCTGGCAAGTGGTTTTTATACTTACGGACTTGCATCGAACGATTATCGCGCTTTGCAAACCACCTCGCAGTTGGCCGAAATGTTTTTCACACTGGCTGTTACCACCCAATTTTTGAAACGAATTACCGGCCGCGAAAGTCCGTTCAGGGCAACTAAACCGGCAGGCGATTGGCATTTGTTTCCGTCACCGGCACATTACCAGCAGAATGTTTCCAAGCACGACGCATTTCCATCGGGCCACCTGGCTACGGCTATGGCAACGGTTACTATTTTGGCCGGAAATTATCCGGAGAAAAAATACATTAAACCGGTTGGATATACATTGATGGGGTTGCTGGCCTATTCGATGCTCAACAACGAAGTACACTGGATAAGCGACTATCCGCTGGCCATTGCTATTGGCTACACCTGCGGGAAGATTGCACTTTCAAGAGGGAGCCAGGTAATTCCCAGACTCAGTGCGTTAAACGGCGCTTCCTCAACACTTACACCGGCATTTTTCAGAGAAGGCGGAATTGGGCTAAGTTACCGGGCAACTTTCTGAAAAGTATCAAAAACAGAAACTCCGGAAGATATTCGCTCCCGGAGTTTCTGTTTTTTTATGCCTCTTTAAGTTTTGTCTTATCCGGGAAAAGGATAGAGAACACCACACTTAAAGTTAAAGTTAATGCAATAAAGTAAAGTGAATACGATGATTTAAATCCAATTTCGGTGAGCCAGTGATGAGCAAGCAATTTCACACCCACAAACACCAGTAATACACTAACTCCCACGTTAAGGAACCTGAACTTTTCGACCATATTGGCTAACAGGAAAAATAACGACCGGAGACCAATAATGGCAAAAATGTTGGAAAAGAAAACCACATAGGGATCGAGTGAAACAGAAAATACGGCCGGAATTGAATCGAGTGCAAAGATAACATCGGTAAATTCAACCATCACCAAAACCAGCATAAGCGGGGTAAAGTAAACCTTTTTGTTGTGGTTAAATGCAAATTTATCGCCGTGGTAATCTTTTGAAATGTTGAGGTATCTCGAGAGAAACTTAACAATGGCTGAATCGTGAGGATCTTCCTGGTGACCTTCTTTCTTAAAAAGAATTTTCAATCCCTGAAAGACCAGGAAAGCTCCAAAAACATAAAGAATCCATTCAAATTTCTGAATCAAGGCAGCACCTGCAAAAATGAAAATGAAACGCAGGATAATTGCGCCCAGGACGCCCCAGAACAAAACAGTTTTATAATTTTTCTGTGGAACAGAAAATCCCTGCAAAATCAGAAGAATTACAAAAACATTATCGATTGAAAGCGTCTGTTCAATAAAATAACCGGCCAGATAACTCATCGACATGTGGTTGCGGTATTCGCCAAGCATGCCTTCGAAGTCAGTCATCCTGAATTTCAGTTCAGGAGCATATCTGGTCACAACTTCCGACAAATGTTCTGGAGTTTCAATTCCGTGAAGCAAATGTCCGTAAAAACGAAGGAAAACATAAAAGCCAAGCGATAGCGAAACCCAAACGGATGTCCAGCCCAAAGCTTCTTTGGTTGACACGACATGCGAATTTCGTCCGACAACCAGCAAGTCGATCATTAGCACAAAAATGATCAGCAATAAAAAGCCACCCAATAAAATTACTTCTGTTGACATATTTAATTAACTTTAGTTACACCTCCTGAAACCACAAATTTCATCACTTCCGAGGGACTCAGATCGACAGGTTCAACCGAGCTTGCAGGAACCAGGTACAATTCGCCCGAAAAGTTATATGAGTGTGGAAAATAAACGGCAACCATATCCTGTAACCCAAAATCTGCCAGATTTTTCTCCGTGACAAATCCAAGTTTCCATAAATTGTTTTCGTGGTTCATGCAAACTTTCACCGGGATGTTAAACTTCTTTTCTTTTCCGACAAATGCGGTGAACAGGTCGTTGAGCGAAGTGTAAATCACATTCAGTAAAGGGGCACGGGTAAGTAACCGTTTGATGAAGTTAATGAATGGCCTGGCAATGATGGTCTGTCCGATCAGGCCCAGCAACGTGAGTGTAATAAACAAAACTACCACTCCAATTCCGGGTACATCAAACTGATAATGTTCCTTCAGCGGATCACGAATGAGCCGATCGACGTAGTTAAACATCAGGAAAACCGTATAAAACGTTACGGCCAACGGTCCCAAAAGCACCAAACCCTGAAGAAAGTATTTGAACAGCCGTTTCATATTTTTTGCCCGAAAGATACAACTTTTAGCTCTGGTAACCGAAATTCAGCTTTTAGCAGACTTTAAATAATTATTATCAGTGAGCTAAACAATCCATGCTTTTCGGTTGTATTTATTTCGAAATAAAGCATTGAGCCATGAAAATAGGTGGAATGATCTTCTTGCTTGCAGTTTCAGTATTGGTGTGTGGGCAGGATAAAAACAAACAAAAGAAAAATGAACCCATGAAATTTAATGAGTTGACCGAGTTTGAGAAATATGTGATTGAGGGTAAAGGAACCGAAAGACCTTTTACCGGAATTTATTACAAGCACAATGAAAAAGGTACTTATACCTGTAAAAAATGTGATGCCCCGCTTTACCGCTCGGATGATAAATTTGATGCACATTGCGGATGGCCCAGTTTCGACGACGAAATAAAAGGAGCGGTGAAACGAACGTTGGATGCTGACGGACGCCGCACTGAAATTACCTGTGCAAAATGTGGTGCCCACTTAGGACACGTATTTATGGGGGAAGGTTTTACCTCAAAAAACACAAGGCATTGTGTCAATTCTGTTTCATTAAATTTCATGCCCGCCCCTAAAAAATAAAATCATCCGGACGTCGCATAACCGATCATCCGGATGATTCCATTTAAACAACAGTTTAATCTATTTTTTCGGTTGCACCAGTTCTAAACCATCAAGGTAATAAACCGGAACATATCCTTCTTTGCTTTCGGCTAGTTTTTGACTCATTTGTTCAATTTTCTGCACCTGGCTTGTGCTGTCGTGTTTGCCGCCGTCAACGGTGTGCATCGAAGGGCCATCGTGTCCCAGGGCATGTTCTTTGTTCGCCGATTCGCCTTCAGCGGCAGCTTTTTCCATATCTGCCAAATCCTCTTCGGTTAGCTGAACTTCCTGTAAAATGCCGCGAACCTGAATCTCGCTACCCATTTGTTCCTGAGAAAATGAACCAATTTTTCCGGCTTCAATCCGAATACTCACATCTTCGGTACTGCCCATAACGAAGCAACGGGCTCCACTCTCTTTGCAAACATGAGTTACCATGCCTTTTACCATCACTTCCTTGCCAACCAAATCTTTTCCTTGCTCCTGCAACTGGTCAACAGTGAGTACGGCTATTTCTTCGGCTTTTTTTTGATTGGCCTGATTGGAACATGCAGCCATTATTGCCAAACTTAAAAGTAACCACAACGTTTTTTTCATGATATTGAGTTTAAAGGTTAAAAATCAGGACAGATAGAAGAGTATTATAGACAATGGAATAATCACACCCAAAGCGGTAAGCCAGAGCCCTCTGCCTTTGATACCGTATTTCCCTTTCAGTAAAAACAATCCAGAAATGGCAACAAAAAGCAGGAAAATGGCCATGATATCTGAAACCCATATCCAAATCCGGTCAGTTTGAGCCAGATGGATTTTGTTGATCTGAAAGAAGAAAGGGCGCTTTTTTAGTACTTCAAGGCTTGCGAGTCCCTTTTGTGGATTATAAACAACAGTTCCTTCCCCGACAAATATTTTAATGAGGTTATCTTTGGTCGCAAAATGCTTTTTATACACCGGCTGACATTCAAATTTTTGAATCAGAGTCTGAATTTCTTCTTTTGAGAAGTCAGTTTTTGTTGACGGAGGAAGGGTTAAGTCTTCGGTAACCAGCGTGTAGTGAGGATTCCAGTCGGTTCGGTGGTTTAAGGCAATTCCTGAAATGGTATAAATAAATGTGATGCCTACCACCAGGTAGCCAAAGTCGCGGTGAAGAGAACGCAGGGTTTTTCGGATATTCATTTCGCTTTATTGGAACAATTTTTACTAATATTCAAAATAAAGCTAATTTGAGCGAAGAAACAAGCGGCTTTGCTGGCTTTTGGTCAAAACTGTTTATTCAGCTAAATGATATTCAGCAATCCGGTACACATCCTGAAAGGTTTTGGCATCCATCAATTCAGCCCGAACTCTGGCTGCGCCCGGAAAATCGCTGGTATAGATTTTATAAAACCGTTTCAGGATATTCAGATTTTTATGGTTTGCCCAGGCCCGCTCAAACAATTGGGTGTGATGAATTAATTGGCTAATTTTTTCGTGTTTTGATGGGGTAGGATGGGAGGGAGCGAAAAACCATGGATTGTGAAAAATACCCCGCCCAATCATGACTCCATCTAATCCAAACTGCTGGCAAAGCGCCTCCCCTTGCGATACAGTCATCACATCGCCGTTGCCCAGGAATATTGTTTCAGGACTCAACTGATTGCGAATTTCAACGCCTTTGCCAATCTCGTTCCAGTCAGCCAATCCGTCGGATTGTTGCTTTTGTGTGCGGCCGTGCAGGATCAGGGCTGCCGGTCGGGTCTCCATCAACTGACTAATCCAGCGTTCGGTTTCGTGGGTTTTAATGCCTGTGCGTGTCTTTACTGAAACCGGCAGGTGTGTGGCTTCTTGAGTTGCCTGAATAATTTCCTTAGCCAAATCGGGTTGTTGAATCAATGCAGAACATGATCCGTGCTTGACTACGTTTTTTACCGGACAGCCCATGTTTATGTCTAAGCCGTCAAATTCATACTCTTCGGTTATTTCCCGGGCAATTTTATGAAAAAGTTCAGGCTTGTTTCCCCAAATCTGAGCCACCAGTCTGATGTTTTTATCTTTCAGTAAACTTCTTTCCGAATCACTTACAACCAGTCTTTCACCCACGCGTTGTTTCCCAACCGGATGGTTCATGCCGTCAACCGAGGTAAACTCGGTATATAATACATGCAGATATTTTGAGTCAGAAACTCCGGCAATCACTTCGCGAAACGACGTGTCAGTCACATCTTCCATCGGAGCCAGCGCAAAAATGGGTTTGTTAAGGGCATTCCAAAAGCTACTCATGTCAGGCATTCACTTTTTCTCCTGAATGAGTTTCAGGAGCTGCAAAATTAGCTTTTTTGGCCAGAAGAAAACTCTTTCGGTACAGGCGGCTGTTTCCGAATTTTCGCGAATGCTGAGTTCTGAAAACCATCTTTTCCTCATCTGAGGCATTTTTGATAACCCGACAGTTTTCTGAGCAGCAGCACTCGTATTGGGCAGCACATTCCGGACATTGAATAAATAACAGGTGGCAGGAATCATTGGCACAGTTAACATGAGTATCGCAAGGTTTACCGCATTGATGGCAATTCGATATTATTTCACCATTGACTGATTCACCCAGGCGCTCGTCAAACACAAAGTTTTTACCAATAAAATTGGATTGGAGGTTAAGTTTTTTGATTTGGCGCGCATATTCAATGATTCCGCCATGCAGTTGGTTGACATCGGTAAAACCATGATGCTTCAAATAAGCACTGGCTTTTTCACAACGAATCCCTCCGGTGCAATACAGCAGTACTTTGCGATTTTTTTGGTCAGCCAGCATTTCGGTGACTACAGCGATTTCTTCGCGGAATGTATCTGCTTCCGGGCAAATAGCTCCGCGGAAATGGCCAATCTCCGATTCGTAATGATTGCGCATATCAACCACGATATGATTACCTGAACCAACTAGCTCATGAAATTCAAGGGCATTCAGATGATTTCCCACATTGGTAACGTCGAATGCGTGATCATCTAATCCGTCGGCAACCAACTTTGGCTTGACTTTGATTGTCAGCTTGTAAAAAGATTTCCCATTGTCTTCAATGGCATATTTAATTGGAATCTGATCGAATATCGGATGTTTTTTCAGTGCCTCAAAGAACGCATCCAGATGGTGTTCGGGTACACTCATTTGGGCATTAATTCCTTCTCTGGCCACGTAAATTCGTCCAAAACAGTTTAACTCGTTCCACTCCCGATAAATCTGATCGCGAAATTCCTGCGGATTTTCCAAAATAAAATACCGGTAGAAAGAAATGGTTTTCCGAATGAAAGGCTCAGTCATCAATCTATCCTTCAAAATTTTGCTGTCAATTTTGTTGTAAAGGCTCATGTCTCAAAATTTTGCGCAAATATATAAACACATTTTAATTAAAGATTAAATGATCTTTTAATATTGATGCCTATTCAGTATTAATACCACCAGAGAACAGGTTTAAAGTATTATTTTAGCCCACTGAAAAAAAATAACGAAAATAGAGATATGACAGAGTACAGTCTTTCGCACCTTAAAGAACTGGAGGCCGAGGCCATTCACATTATTCGCGAAGTGGCCGCCGAGTTTCGGAATCCGGTGATGCTTTATTCCATCGGAAAAGATTCGTCGGTGATGGTCCGT
>CAYRBM010000077.1:0-25181 GCA_964422425.1 uncultured Odoribacter sp. | reverse complement strand
TCCAACCTGCATGTTTCGAAAACTTCGTATGGTGGAGAACCAGGAGATGAAATGAACCTCAACATCCGTGGATTTATGAACAGCGGAGGTACCGGTTCAATTAGTGCATCAAGTCCGTTAATTCTTGTCGACGGAATTGAATTGGGTATTAACGATATTGACCCGGAAGACATTGAAACCGTTTCGGTACTTAAAGATGCTTCCGCTGCATCAATCTATGGTTCGCGCGCTGCAGGTGGCGCGATATTAATTACCACAAAAAGTGGTAAAAGTATGAAAGGTGGTTTGAAAATTTCTTATTCAAATAACTTCTCTATTTCAACGCCGACCAATTGGCCAAATCAGGCCAGTGCCATCGATTTTGCATACGGTATGAATGATGCCTCATTAAATGCCGGAGGAACGGCATACTATACCGAAGAAGAATTAGGATGGATTAAACAAAATATGGAAAATCCGGGCAGCGCACCAACTCTGGTAGCTAAATCTGACGGGCTTTCATGGGATCAATCCAATTTTGGATTGGGAGCTACCGGATCAACCAATTGGAAAGATTTTTTGTATAAAGACTGGTCATCGAGAAGCAAGCACAACATCAATATTTCAGGAGGCGATGAAAAACTCAATTATTATATTTCTGCCGGAAAATATGACGAAGATGGTTTATTGAAAGTTGCTGAAAATTCATACAGCCGGTATAACCTCGACGCCAAGATTGCTGCGAAACCATATAAATGGTTAAGTTTCGAATTGCTGACTAAAGTGATGCAGAACAAGGAAAAATATCCGTACGATTACCAATATGGACGAGGCAGAATGTTCGACGTGCTCTCCAAATTAAAACCAACCTTACCTACAGTTAATCCAAACAATGGAGAAGCACTGGCAGAAGCCAATTACCCATTGTGGAATACACAAACCGGCGCTGAATCGAACAATCAGATCATCCTGCTTCCCAGGGTTACTATTGAACCATTGAAAAACTGGTTAATTAATCTGGAATACAATTACAAAAGAAATAACAACCGGACCATATTAACTGCGCTGCAATACGAATACCACAAACCAAATGGTGACGTTGCCTATAGCATTACAAAAGAGCAAACCTATGTAAAACCGACCTTGTATACCAATGATTACAACTCACCAAACTTGTATACCAGTTATACGAAATCGTTAGGCGGACATAACTTCAAAATTATGGCTGGTTACCAAAGTGAATTGTACAATGCCTACAACATAAATGCCTCAGCGTTGAACCTGCTAACTGAAAACGTGATTTCCATTTCGACTGCTGTTGGAACACAAACCGTTTCGGATGCGATTTCGCATTGGTCAACAGAAAGCGTATTCAGCCGGTTTGATTACAACTATAAGGAAAAATATTTGTTTCAGCTTAGTTACCGTCGTGATGGATCATCAAAATTTGAAACAGGCAGCCAATGGGCTGGGTTCCCTTCATTCTCGGCTGGATACAACATTGCCAAAGAAGAGTTTTGGCCAATAAAAGACATTGTTAGTACATTTAAACTTAGAGGTTCATACGGTACTTTAGGAAACCAGAATGTGAGCAATTATCTGTCAGTTCCAACCATTCCGGTTTCTTACGGAAGCTATTTATTCGACGGATCACAGGTTTGGACAGCCAATGCTCCTGATCTGACCAGTTTGGATCTCACCTGGGAAACCGTACAAACAACCGATTTTGGTATCGATGCATCAGCATTTGGCGACAAATTAACCATGAATTTCGATTGGTACCGGACAGACATCAGCAACATGGCTGCAAGCGGTTCATCACTTCCAACAGTTTTAGGAACAGATGCTCCACTAACAAACATTGGTACCTCGCGTATTCAGGGTTGGGAAGCTGAAATCATGTGGAAACAATCCATTAAAGATTTTCGTTACAACGTGCGTTTTGTCCTTTCAGATTATAAACGTTCGATCGTAGACTATCCAAATCCAACAAACCTGATTTCATCGTATTATGCCGGACAAGATCTTGGCGAGATCTGGGGTTTGGAATGGGCTGGTTGGTTTGAAAGTGCAGAAGATGTTGCCAATTACACCATTAACCAATCGTATGTATATTCAAGCTGGACTGCTGGAGATACCAAATATGTTGATCAGAATGGTGATAACATCATCAACAACGGAACGAATACATTGGGCGATTCGGGCGACTTTGTGGTAATCGGAAATACAACTCCAAGATATCAGTTTGGTTTAACCTTAGGCTGCGACTGGAAAGGAATCGATTTCAGCATGTTTATTCAGGGAGTTGGCAAACGGGATATGTTACAGCAAAGCACTCTCTTCAGAGGTTTGGCTCAGGGACCATTACATGCCAATGCCATGGTTGAAAATTTGGATTACTGGAGAGACGATACCAGCCCGCTGGGAGCTAATCCGGATGCCTATTTTGCAAAACCATATTCAGCAAATCCAGGTCAGAATAACCGAAACTACAGATACAATGTTGACCGTTATGTGCAGGATGCCTCATACATCAGGCTGAAGAGTATTCAAATTGGATATACACTTCCAAAAACAATTAGCCGGAAAGCAATGCTCGATAAAGTAAGAGTATTTGTTTCAGGTGAAAACCTCCTGACATTTACCAAACTGATGATGTACGATCCTGAAGTAACACCGGGGAACTTTAGTAATGCCGTTTCATATCCTCTTTCTAAAGTTATTTCAACAGGTTTAAACATTTCATTCTAATACTAAACAGCTAAGAATTATGAAAAGACTAATATATTTTATAGCGATCATCTTTGTACTGCCACTGGTTTCGTGCAACGACGATTTTCTGGACAAAACTCCACTCGATCAAATATCAGAACCTGATTTCTGGAAATCAACCAGCGATTTGGAATTGTACGCGAACAACTTCTACAACAACCTTCCGTCATGGAGTCTTTCCGGAGTTGGATCCTCTCCTCTACCTGATAACGGTACTGACCTCACACTTGGAACAGCGCCTTCCAGCAGACTGATGGGTAATACATCCGTTCCTTCAGCAGCAACTACCAGTATCTGGAGTTTTACCAATATTCGTAAAGCAAACTATTTTCTGGCCAATGTTTCAAAAGCAGAAGGAGCTGCTGCAGATATTTTGCAATACACCGGTGAAGGATATTTTTTCAGAGCCTATCATTATTTCGACAAATTGAATACCTATGGCGATGTTCCTATTATTGACAAATACATCACCAATACCGATGAAGATTATTTGTACAAAGCACGTGATCCACGCAACAAAGTAGCCGATTTTATTTTGGCTGATTTGGATTCTGCCATTGCCAAATTAAAAAACAAATCGGCGATGACAACTCCAAGGATAAATAAGGAAGCTGCTCTACTATTAAAAGCGAGAGTGGCACTGTATGAAGGAACCTGGGAAAAATACCACAGCAATACCGCTTTCGGTGTAAGTGGTTCAACCGGAACTGCCTATTTACAAAAAGCTGCGGATGCTGCAAAAGCAATCATTGACGGTGGAACATTAACCTTGCATTCGGATTATGGTGGCCTTTTCAACCAAACTACATTAAAAACCAATACCGAAATTATTCTTTGGAGACAGTATGATTTCCTGACTTTTGGAAAATCGTATGGAAATGATGTATGGAATTGGCCTAACGCAAGCGGGTACTCCAGATTCGCAGTACGCAGTTACCTGTGTTCTGATGGTCTTCCAATCTCAAAGAGTCCGCTTTACAAGGGTGATTTATCACTTTCTACCGTTGAAACAAATCGTGACCCGAGATTGGCTGCAACAATCATGGTTCCCGGTGATGTAAAATTAATTGCGATAAATGGCACAGTTACCTATTTTACAGCTCCATTACTTGGTGCAACTGTAACTTGTGTAACAGGCTATGAATCTCAAAAATACCGGATTCCACAAATCGACAATACCAATACTCTAGGCACAAAAAACGAAGCAAAAATTATCATGCGTTACGCTGAAGCATTGCTTATTTATGCTGAAGCAAAAGCCGAATTGGGTACACTTACCCAGGCAGATCTGGATATTTCGATCAATAAATTACGTTTAAGAGCTAAAATGCCAATCCTAACCATGAGTTCAATTACGGTTGATCCCGATTGGCCGAATTACGGCTACACCCTTACTCCTGTTTTATATGAAATCCGGAGAGAGAGAACAGTAGAGTTAATCGCTGAAGGCTTTCGTTTTGACGACCTGATGCGTTGGAGAGCTCATAGCTTGTTTGTTGGGCAACGTCCAAGAGGAGCTTATTATGAAACCCTTTTGTATAACGTTTCAAAAACTCAGAAAGTAGATGCGGATAAATATCTTGACCCTTATCAAACTTCGGTTGGTACTGCGGGATATCTGTTCAATCCGAATAAAGATTACTTAAGCCCTCTTCCGACTGATCAACTGGTTCTGAATCCTCAACTGGTTCAAAATCCGGGTTGGGAATAAAAATATTAAATCTTTCGCATAGGTTTAATTCTAAAATTAGATTGAAAAGGGGGATTTCTCCCCCTTTTCTTTTCATTGACTTCATTAAATGATGAAAAACAGATTTTAGTTTCCAAAGCTAAAATGAGTGAACTTTTCTCCTGAATGAGAATGGTCTTGTAGCTTCCTGAAAAGATTCAGTAACAATTTCAGGAATGCCACAAACTAATTAAACTACACCAGAATGAAACAATTAAGAATATTTCTCAGTGGATTAACTGTAGCCTCCGGAATTACTTCCTGCGGAATTAAACAGGCATCCGATCAGGAAAACAAAAGGCCCAACATCCTGTTCATCATGAGCGACGACCATGCCTACCAGGCCATCAGCGCTTATGGTTATGGGCTCAACCAAACGCCCAACATCGACCGTTTGGCAAGCGAAGGCGCCATTTTCTCACAGGCTTGTGTCACCAATTCCATTTGTGCTCCCAGCCGCGCAGTCATGCTGACCGGAAAACACAGCTTCGTAAACGGCAAGATCGATAACCTCCAGCCATTTGACTGGAACCAGCCAAGTTTCCCCAAAATTTTGCAGGCCAATGGTTACGAAACTGCCATGATTGGTAAAATCCACCTCGATGGCAACCCGCAGGGTTTCGATTATTCGATGGTCCTGGAAGGTCAGGGAAAATACTACAATCCCGACTTTATCATCAATGGCGAAAAGAAACAAATTACCGGATATTGCACCGATATTGTGACCGATGCAGCACTCGACTGGCTAAAAAACCGGCACGATAAAACCAAACCATTTTGTTTGCTTTACCACCAAAAAGCACCGCACCGGAACTGGTTGCCTGCACCCAAATACCTGAACCTTTACGACACCGTAACGTTTACCCCGCCGGCAAACTATTTCGATGACTACTCCGGAAGAGGAAGCGCTGCCAGACAACAAAAGATGCGGATTGACGAAATCATGCGCATGGGCCTCGACCTCAAAATTCTGGTCAACGCCAATGGCGATTCGACAGATATGGTGGAAGACCTCAGACGCATGACTCCTGAACAGCGTCAGGTCGTTCTGGACGCCTACGATCAGGAAACGAAAGACTTCAACGCAGCAAACCTGAAAGGGAAAGAATTATCACTCTGGAAATACAACCGCTACATGCGGGATTACCTCAGCTGCATTCAATCGGTTGATGACGGAATTGGTGAAGTTCTCGACTATTTAAAGGAAAACGGACTGGACGAAAACACGATCATCGTGTATACGTCCGATCAGGGATTTTATCTCGGCGAACATGGCTGGTTCGACAAGCGGTTTATGTATCAGGAATCGTTTAAAACACCCCTGCTGGTGCGCTATCCAAAAGAAATTAAGCCCGGAACAAAAATCGATAAGCTGGTGCAAAACCTCGACTTCGCTCCTACCCTGCTCGATTACGCCGGAGTTGAAATTCCGAAAGACATGCAGGGCGAATCGTTCAGAAACCTGCTTTCAGGAAAAACCAGCGAATTCCGGGATTTTGCCTACTACACCTATTACGAATACCCGGCCGAGCACAGCGCCAAACGACACTATGGAATTGCTACCCAAAAGTATAAACTCATTCATTTCTATTACGATGTGGATGAATGGGAATTGTACGATCTGGAAAAAGATCCTTCAGAAATGAAGAATATGTACAACAATCCTGAATATAAACAGGTTCAGGCCGATATGCTGCAAAAATTAAAAGATGCACGCGCCAAATATGGCGACAGTGATGAAAACGACAAAAAATACCTGGATATCTACCTGAATCAAAGTAAAAAACACAAATCTGACAAACACTACCAATTCGACTAAACCATGAAAAAAATCATCCTGATAAACCTCATTTTTCTAACTATCCTTTCCGGATTTGCTCAGGAAAAAACGAATTACCTCGAAGAGTCGAAAGCCGGTTTCGATCAACGCATGAAATGGTTCAACGAAGCCAAATACGGCATGTTTATCCACTTCGGGTTGTACAGCCAGTTGGGTGGAATTTACAAAGGCGACGATTCGGGCCGGTATGCCGAATGGATTCAGTCGAACGCACAAATCCCAACAGAAGAATACATCAAGCTGCTCGACACCTGGAATCCAAAAGATTTCGATGCCAACAAAATGGTAAAAATTGCGAAAAAAGCAGGCATGAAATACCTGGTAATTACGACCAAACACCATGAAGGATTTTGTTTGTGGGACTCGAAATTTACCGAATACGACATTGCCAACACCCCCATGAAAGGCCGCGATCTGGTTAAGGAACTGGCCGATGCCTGCCGCAAGGAAGGTATTCACTTCGGAACGTATTACAGCATCATCGACTGGCACCACCCTTCGGCACATGTTCCTGTCAATTCGGAAACAGGTAAGGGAAATTGGGGCCAACCCACCATGAAAGACGGCCGCAAAGCCGAATATGTGCAATACATGAAAGACCAGATTAAGGAATTAATCGAGAATTACGATACCGAAATTTTGTGGTTCGACGGCGACTGGGCCAAATGGTGGACTCCGGAAGATGGTGACGACCTGTATCAGTACATTCGCGAACTAAAACCTGAAATCATCATCAACAACCGGGTTTCGAAACGCAAAACGTTTAAAAAGGATTTTGGTACTCCCGAACAGTTTCATCCTGACGAAAGGCTCGACCACTGTTGGGAAGCCTGTTACACCATGAACGATTCGTGGGGATTCAAGATAAAAGACACCGACTGGAAAAAACCAGCCGAAGTTTACGAAAAGCTGAAAGACATCAACGGTAAAGGCGGTAATTTTCTCCTGAATGTTGGTCCCGACGGAAATGGTGTGGTTCCAAAAGAATCAGTTAAAATATTGCTTGAAGTTGGGAAAATGCTGAAAAAATAAACCGGACATGAAACCTCTCTTCAGAAATATTCAAAAGAAATTAGCATTCGCCACTCCAATGGCGTTTTCATTGTTTTGCGCGTTTACCTGTCTGGGTGAAAACAAACCAAACATCCTGGTTTTGCTCACCGACGACCAGCGTTACGGAACAATCGGAGAATTGCATCAGGATCGGGTTTCGACTCCAAACCTTGACCGTCTGGTCAAAAGCGGCGTCACCTTTACCAATGCCTATATTCTGGGAGCTCCGCATGGCGCGGTGTGTTCGCCAAGCCGGGCGATGTTAATGACCGGACGGCCTTATTTTCATATTTCGCCCAATGTGTACGCGCAATTTTCGGTTCCAAAAGAAGAACAAGGAAAGTGTGATTTGCTGACTTTTCCGGAGTATTTTCGATCGAATGGTTACGAAACTTTTGCAACAGGCAAACAACACAACGGAAAAGAGTGGATTGAACGTGGATTTGATCATGCAATATCGGCTTATCAGGGCGGTATGACCAAACATTTCGGAACAGTTGTTCAGGATTTCGACGCCCGAACAGGTTGGACCGAACCGTATTCCGACAAAACTAAATTTTCGAGCGAACTTTTTGCCGATGCCGCCATTGGTTTTCTGAAAAACCATCAGGAAAAGAAACCTTTTTTAATGTATGTCGCATTCACAGCTCCGCACGACCCGAGAACAGCTCCTGAAGAGTTTCATAAAAAGTATCCTCCGGAGCAAATCCAACTGCCTGAAAACTTCATGCACGAACATCCGTTTAAGATTGCCGACATGCACATCCGCGACGAAAAACTGGCTGCTTCTCCGCGACAGGAGGATGAAATAAAAAAACAGATTGCCGATTATTATGCGATGATTACCGCGACCGACGTTCAAATCGGGCGAATTTTAGACGAATTGGAAAAATCGGGTGAAGCCAAAAATACAATCATCGTATTTTCAGGCGATAACGGACTGGCGCTGGGACAGCATGGTTTAATGGGAAAACAAAATGTGTATGAACACAGTGTTAAAGTTCCGCTTATTTTCTCCGGACCGGGCATTCCGAAAAATGTAAAAGCCGAAGCTTTTGCCTATTTGCACGATGTGTTTCCAACGATTTGCAGTTTAGCCAAATTGAAAATTCCGCAATCGGTTGAATCAGAAAATCTGGCACCGGTTATTCTTGGAAAGAAGAAAGCTGTTCGGGATGCGATGCTTTTTTGCTACAATGCCTGGCCTGGCGATATCAAAAATGAAAAGAAAGGTGAAGAAACCGATCGTGGCGCTCACCGTGCAGTGCGCAAAGGCGACTGGAAATTAATCCTAAGCAGCAAAGACGGAGTGCTTACCCAACAGCTTTTTAACCTGAAAGATGATCCATGGGAGTTGCACAATATCGTTTCAGAAAAAAGGTATTCAGGCAAAGTTGCTGAGCTAAGCGCCGAATTAAAATCCCTCATCAAAAAAACGGGCGATCCGGCAAAGCTCAATCAGAATATGTTTGGATTGTATGATGAATATAATGCAAAACAGAATTAATATAAAAGAATCATTGGTATCCGATCAAAATGATGTAAAACTCATAAAATGGCATAATTTGTTTAACCTCTACGAGGTAAACCTTTTTAGCGGCATATTTTTACTACAATACTAAATCTCCTACAGAGAAATTTCCGCGTAGCGGATAAAATATTGTAGATCAACAAAAAATTCTCTGTACATTTTCCGCGTAGCGGATAAACTTAATTTAATTGGACAGTAATGAAAAAGAATAAATAAGTGTCGTATTTCAAGCTCAAAGTTTATAACCATGAAGAATTCAAATTTTATGACTCATAACCAAATCAATAAAAATCAATTTTCTTTTGGGAAAAGTGCAATTAAAATTTGCGTTCTGCTTTTTGTCTTTTTAATAATTTCTACGGAAGGAAATGCACAATCAAAAGCAAAAGAACTTAGCTGGGATGAGCTTGCTGCTCAGTATGCTTGTCCGGACTGGTTTCGCGATGCGAAATTTGGCATCTGGTTTCACTGGGGGCCGCAAACTGTTCCCGAGCAAGGTGGTGGCTGGTATGCACGGCACATGTATATGCAGGATGTTGGCAAACAGCAGTTCGGCAAAATGGCTTATCCGTATCATTTGCAAACCTACGGACACCCATCCGAATTTGGGTATAAAGATGTAATCAATCTCTGGAAAGCCGAAAAATTTGATGCCGCAGCTCTGGTTCAGTTCTCAAAAGAAAACGGTGCGAAATACATCATGGCACTGGCCAATCATCACGACCACTTCGATTTGTTCGATTCGTCGTATCACCCCTGGAATTCGGTAAAAGTAGGACCAAAAAAAGATATTATCGGCGAATTTGCCAAAGCCACCCGCAATGCCGGGCTAAAATTTGGAGTGACCAGTCACGACGACCGTTTTCTAAATTGGTGGCTTCCGGCTTTTGGTGCTGACACAAGTGGCGAGAAAAAAGGAGTGCCCTACGATGGTCGTTTGACCAAAGCCGATGGCAAAGGAAAATGGTGGGAAGGATTGGATCCGGCTGATTTATATGGGCCTGTTCCTGAAAACAGAACTCCGGAAGTATTGGAAGCCATAAAGGAAAACTGGGAAAAACGACACCTTGAATTGGTAAATAACTACGAGCCGGATTTATTGTATAACGATGGCATGAACTTTTCGTATGGCGAACACGGAAGAGAAGTTTGCCGGAGATTGTACAACAACAGTTTAAACAAAAATGGGAAGATTGATGCCGTCATGCTGCTGAAAAAACCGGAACCAGGTACAGTTAACGAAGTAGAATCAGGAGGTAGTAACACCTTGCGTCAGGCGCCCTGGCAATCGGAAATAACGTTTACCGATTGGTTTTACAAAAAAGACCGCCATCTGGCTCACAATGCACAAACCATTCTGGAAATGCTCATTGAAGCAGTTAGTAAAAACGGAAACTTATTGCTGAATATCGAATTGTTTCCGGACGGATCGATTCCTCCTGAACAGAAAGAAATTATCACTACCGTTGGCGACTGGCTGAAAATTAACGGCGAAGCGATCTACGGAACCCGCCCCTGGAAAGTATTTGGCGACGGGAAAAGCGTTCGCGGCGAATTTGTCGAAACCGTTGAAAGTGAAATACGAAACGCTGCCGACAATGCCGCAGCCATAAAAAAAGAAGGCGAACACTACAACCAGCGAACAACCGCATCACCGGCATATTCGCACGATGAAGTAAGGTTTACCACAAAAGGCGACAACTTTTACATCATCGTAATGAACCCGGCTGAAGGCAATTTTGCTATTCCGTCGATGGGTCTTCAGCAAAAGACAAACCCCGGAAAATTGCTCTCATTGACACAATTATTCGATGGAAAAAAAATTACATTCAGGCAAAATAACGAAAGCCTGATTGTACATATGCCTCCTGTAAATGGAAGATCTTATCCGCTTGTATTAAAAGGAAATTTCAAAAGAAAATAGATTGCAACAGAATTGACTCAGAACTAATTACACAAATATAACTATGTGACCAATGTGGCCATGTGGTGAAAATGAAAAACAAATGAAGAAACAACTGAAAAATTCCCTGATATTTTCCATGGCAATTAGCTCGTTTACAGGATGTAGCAGTACGATAAAAACAGAGCCTGAACGACCAAACATCCTTTTCATCATGGCCGATGATCATACTTCACAAGCCTGGGGGATTTATGGCGGTATTTTAAAAGATTATGTGCATGTACCAAATATCAGCCGTCTGGCAGAAGAAGGATGTGTTCTGGGTAATTGTCTGGTATCCAATTCAATTTGCACACCAAGTCGGGCAACCATTCTTACCGGGCAATACAGCCACATCAATAAAGCTACCACGCTGGGCGGCGCGCTTTATCCTGAACAGGATAACATTGCAAAACACCTGCAAAATAGTGGTTACCAGACTGCAGTTATCGGTAAATGGCACCTGAAAAAAGAACCTACCGGCTTCGATTATTACTGCGTACTTCCCGGGCAGGGAGAATATTGGGATCCGATCATGATCTCAAAAGGCGACTGGATTGAAGGAGAAAAGGGAGGTAAAGTTCACAAAGGCTACAACACCGACATTATTACCGACATGTCCATCGACTGGATCGAAAAACGCGACAAAACGAAGCCGTTTGTCATGATGTGTCAATTTAAAGCGACCCACGAACCTTTTGATTATCCGGAACGGTACAAGGATTTGTACAACGATCAGGATATTCCTGTCCCGGATTCGTTTTACGACCACGGCGCTGCAACAACCGGCCGCTCTTTCGAGGGACAATCAATGGACGAATTGAAAGAACGATACTTGTTCGCGACTAAAAATCCGGAGAAAAGAGCTGATTATCTTAACTATCCTGATTTGCCTTTCTCTGTCGATGGACTCGACAACGACGCAGCCCGGTATAAAACCTATCAGAAATTTATCAAGGATTTTATGCGATGCGGAGCTGCAATCGACGACAACATCGGGAAACTGATGGAATACCTCAAAAAAGCAGGTCTGGCCGAAAATACCATTGTGATTTATACCGCCGACCAGGGTTATTATTTGGGCGAACATGGCTGGTTCGATAAACGGATGATTTACGAAGAATCGATCCACATGCCTTTTGTGATTCGCTACCCGAAAGAAATACCTGCCGGAACACGAAATGCTGACATCATCGAAAATGTGGATTTCTCGGCACTTTTTGCCGACTACGCCGGAATTGAATACCCGAAAACCATGCAGGGCCGAAGTTTCCGCGAGAACCTGAAAGGCAATACACCAAAAGATTGGCGGAAGCAAGGATATTACCGGTACTGGGAACACCAAAAGGAACGCCCCGGACATTTTGGAATCCGGAGCGACCGCTACACCCTGGCTTTCTTTTATGGCCATGGACTGAAAGTAAACAACTATTCAGCAAAAGAACAGCCTCAGAAATACTGGGATTTTTTCGATCTGAAGGAAGACCCAAAACAGTTGCACAACGCATACAACGACCCGAAATATCAGGAAATCATTCAGCAGATGAAGGCTGAAATCATTCAGCAACGCGAAATGCTTGGCGATACCGATAAAGATAATCCAGAAATTCTGGAAATTATTGCCAAACACTGGAATGATTAGACACCATCAGATTAACTTTGGAAACATCTGGATACAAATTGACTCCTGAATAGATTAATAAAAATTATTCGTATTGAATTGTAGAAAACTAAACCAATGAAACACCAACTACGCGCATTATTCCTGATTGTTTTGAATGTAGTTTTCCTGAAAAACGGAAACGCGCAGGAAAAATTTAAGCTGACATACAATGAACCCGCCACCAAATGGACAGAAGCCCTTCCCATTGGAAATGGCCGTTTGGGAGCCATGATATACGGAAATGTACAGCAAGAGCATATTCAGTTTAACGAAACGACCTTGTGGGAAGGCAAACCGCATGATTATGCGAACCGTGGAGCAAGCAATTATCTGAGCGAAATCCGCCAGTTGCTTTTCGACGGAAAGCAGATCGAGGCTCAGAAATTAGCCAACGAAAAATTCATGAGTGTTCCGCTCAAACAAAAGGCATATCAACCATTCGGCGATTTGTACATCGATTTTCCGGAGCACGAAAATTATACCGATTACTCCCGTGAATTGGACCTCTTAAATGCTGTTTCCAAAGTTTCATACCGGGTTGGAACAACAAAATATGAGCGCGAAGTTTTTTCCAGTCATCCCGATCAGCTTATGGTGGTAAATCTGACCGCCGACCGGAAAAACGCGCTCAATTTTGAACTTTGGTTGGACGCACTTCACGAGCAAAAAACCAGTTCGACTGAGAACAATACGCAAACACTCGAGGTAAAAGTGAAAGGCGGGGTTTTGAATGGAACTGCACAATTAAAAGTTACAACCGATGGAAAAGTAATTTCCGAAAATGGGAAACTGAAAATTTCAGGAGCATCCAAAGCCACCATTCTTCTGTCGGCAGCAACCAATTTTGTAAATTTTAAGGACGTAAGCGGCGATGCAAAAAAACTGGCTTCAGCCTATTTAAAAGCGGCTGAAAACAAACCATACGAAAAACTAAAAGCGGCTCACATTGCCGATTACCAGGCGCTGTTTAGCCGCTTTCAACTTAGTTTTGGCGACAACGGTAAATCGAAACTACCTACCGACCAACGAATATTTAGCTTCTGGAAAGATTCAACCGATCCGCAGTTAATTACCCTGTATGTGCAATATGGCCGCTACCTGACCATCGCTTCGAGTCGAGCTGGAGGTATGCCTTCCACGCTTCAGGGCATTTGGAACGACAAGCTGGTACCGCCCTGGTTCAGCAGCTACACCACCAACATCAACACCGAAATGAATTACTGGCCGGTCGAGATTACCAACCTGAGCGAATGCCACGAGCCGCTTTTCAGGTTTATTGCTGAATGTGCCCAAACCGGTAGCAATGTTGCCCGCGAACATTATGCCTGCGACGGCTGGGTGATGCACCACAACGTCGACATCTGGCGCGGCACAGCACCGGTAAACAATGCCAACCACGGCATTTGGCTTTCAGCAGCTGGCTGGTTAAGCACCCATTTGTGGGAGCATTATTTGTTTACGAACGACAAAAATTTCCTGAAAGAAAAATATCCGCTGATGAGAGATGCTGCCTTGTTTTATTCGCAATTCCTCATCAAGGATCCAAAAACCGGATTCCTCATCAGCACTCCGTCCAACTCTCCTGAAATTGGAGGTTTGGTTGCCGGACCAACGATGGATCACCAGATCATCCGAAACCTTTTCCGTATTTGTGTTGATGCAGCCAAAATTCTGGACACCGATCAGGAATTTTCGAAAAAAATTCAGGCGATGATTCCTGAAATCACACCCAACAAAATCGGGAAACACGGACAACTTCAGGAATGGTTGGACGATGTTGACAACCCTGAAGAACACCATCGCCATGTTTCTCACCTTTGGGCCGTTTATCCGGGCTACGAAATTAATCCGGATGAAACACCTGAATTGATGAAAGCCGCCCAACAGTCGCTGGAATACCGCGGCGACGATGGAACAGGCTGGAGCCTGGCCTGGAAAATTAATTACTGGGCGCGTTTTTTAGATGGAAACCGTTCGTATAAAATGGTTCACAAGCTTCTGAGTCCGGCTGAACGTGCCGATGGAAAGGTCGGAGGTGGTTCGTACCCGAACCTGTTCGATGCGCATCCGCCATTTCAAATCGATGGGAATTTTGGCGGAACCTCCGGAATAATCGAGATGCTCATCCAAAGTCATCTCAGTAAAATCGAATTGCTGCCTGCTCTGCCCGATGCGCTGGCCGACGGGTCAATTTCAGGTGTTTGTGCCCGGGGCGGTTTCGAACTATCGTTTAACTGGTCTTCAGGACTGCTTCAAAAAGTGGAGGTTTTGTCCAAATCAGGAACAAAATGCCGTTTGAAATACAAAGATCAAATGATCGAATTCGATACGGTAAAAGGTGGAAAATATTTGTTTGACGGGAAACTCCTAAAGATTTAACTTGCGGTTTTAAGAATGAAATGTTCCTGAAGAGAATATATAACACTCAGAAGAATAAATAATATAAGTCGACTTGATGAAGTGGAACGAACATCTGACAATTAAAAATCAATAAAAAACCACATAGCCACATAGAACAAATTGAAAAATTAATTTGATACAAATATATCCAGGTGAACTATGTGCCTATGTGGTAAAAACTATAAAAAAAATGAAAAACATAAAACTAACCATCATTGCAGGGCTTGCAATTTTCGCAGCCTGCACACAGTCGCCCAAACTAACTCTGGTAAGCACAACCAACGACAATCCCTGGTCCGAAAAACAGATTTCGGCAAGTACAAGCGATGGGCTTGCAGAAATTAAAATCGATATCGACACGCAGAAACAACAACAGGTGATCAGCGGTTTCGGTGGCTGTTTCAACGAAATGGGCTGGGAAGCTCTGGAAATGGTCACTCCGGAAGAAAAACAACAAATCCTGAACGATCTGTTCGATCCGGTCAAAGGTTGCAAGTTCAACATTTGCCGGATGCCCATCGGAGCCAACGATTATTCGGTTGATTGGTACAGCCTCAACGAAACTCCGGAAGATTTTGCGATGGCAAATTTCTCGATTGCCCGCGACAAACAGCGACTGGTTCCCTACATTCACGAAGCACAAAAAATTGTTCCTGAACTGCAAATCTGGGCTTCGCCCTGGTGCCCGCCCTCGTGGATGAAACACAACAAACACTATGCTTGCCGTGCCGATGCCGCGGTTAATGATTTAACTCCTGAATTAAGTTCTACTGAAGAACTGGTTTCACGATTCATTACTGAACCCGACTATTTCAAGGCTTATGGCTTGTATTTTTCGAAATTCGTTCAGGCCTATCAGAAAGAAGGAATTAAAATCTCGGCTGTTCACGTCCAAAACGAGCCTAATTCGGCGCAGAATTTCCCGTCGTGTGTATGGAAGCCGCAGGATTTGGGAATTTTTATTGCCGATTACCTGGCGCCGCAGTTTAAGGCCGATTCGATTGATGCTGAAATATGGCTGGGAACTATCGAACGTCCGCAAATCGAACGGGTCGATGAGGTGTTGCAATACCCCGGTGTTTTGGATGTGGTGAAAGGTGTAGGATTTCAGTGGGCCGGCAAAGGTGCAATTGAGGCTGTGCATGCCAAATACCCGAAAATGCAACTGATGCAAACCGAAACCGAATGTGGCGATGGTTCAAACGACTGGGCAGCAGCCGAACATACCTTCAAGCTAATGAAACATTATTTCGAAAATGGCGCGAATGCTTACATGTACTGGAACATGATTCTCGACGAAACCGGAAAAAGTCAGTGGGGATGGAAACAAAACTCAATGATTTCGATCGACAGCCAAAGCAAAAAGATCGTTTACAATCCTGAATTTTACCTGATGAAACATTTAAGCGCATTCGTTCAGCCGGGCGATTTTAAGCTTGAAGCAAGTGGCGATACCGAAAACTCGCTGGTGTTTTTCAGCAAGCTAAAGAACGAGTTGATCGTGTTTACTTACAACGACCAAAACGAGAAACGCAGCCTGAAACTGAACGTCAACAATCAGCCGATCAGCGCCGAACTGGAAGCAAGATCGTTTAATACTTTGCTTGTGCGCATGTAAACTAATAGCATAGAATTTAAAGAATTATCATGGTTAACAAACTAATTTTTTCTCTTGGATTGCTCTTGTTTTCATTTATTATGAAAGCCGAAAACAAACCTTTAAACCTGATCCCGCAACCTGAATCGGTGGTGATGAAGGAAGGAACTTTTGTACTTTCTGCAGAAACAAAAGTCTTTGTGCCCAAGGAATACAAAGCCGATCTGGTTCCATACCTTTTCGAAAAACTAAAAAAAGATTTGGGCTTCGGACTTGAAATAACTTCCGAAAAACCATCGAAAAATATTCGTTCCATCCGTTTCGAAAAATCAACGGATGCAACAATCGCGGAAGAGGGTTATATCCTTGAAATTACTCCGGAAAATATCCTGATTCAAGCGAAAACTCAGGCCGGTTTGTTCTATGGTTTTCAGACACTTCGGCAGCTTCTTCCGGTAAAAAAAGGAATCCAGGTTGAGCTTCCATGTTTGCTGATCAAAGACAATCCCCGTTTTGCCTGGCGTGGCATGATGCTCGATGTGTCGCGGCACTTTCAGACCAAAGAATTTGTGATGAAACAGATCGACGAATTTGCATCGTTCAAAATCAATAAATTTCACTGGCACCTGACCGACGATCAGGGCTGGCGTATTGAAATCAAAAAATACCCAAAGCTCACGCAGAAAGGAGCCTGGCGAGCCGACCGGCCGGGAATTACCTGGTGGAGTCGCGAGCTGGCAACTGCCGCTGAACCCAAAACTGTTGGTGGTTTTTACACCCAACAGGAAATTAAAGAAGTGATTGAATATGCCCGGATACGTAATGTCGAAATCATTCCTGAAATCGATGTTCCGGGACACAGCAAGGCTTTGGTTGCAGCCTACCCTTTTCTTACTTGCGTTGAGGATGCTAATTTCGAAGTGGCCACCGGAGGGAAAGCACCCAACAATGCTGTTTGCGCCGGAAAAGAAACAAGTTATCAGTTTTTAAACGATGTCTTTGACGAGGTGGCACAGCTTTTCCCTTCAAAATACATCCACATAGGCGGCGACGAATGCAACAAAACGGATTGGAAAAAATGCCCGCATTGCCAGTCGGTGATGAAAGAAAATGAACTGAAAGATGAAGAGGAACTGCAAAGTCATTTTATCCAGCGGATGAACAAGCTCGTTACTTCGAAAGGCAAAACCATGATTGGCTGGGATGAAATTTTAAGTGGCAAAGGCGCGAAAGGTGCAACCATTATGGCCTGGCGCCGGAACAAACACACGCCCGAAGTTGACGCGCCCAGAGGTGGTTATCCAACCATCATGACAGATTATACACATTCCTATATCAGTCAGGTGCAGGGGCCAATTGAACTCGAACCTGAAGGCCCGAAAGTGATATTGCCGCTTTCAAAGGTTTATAGCTATGAACCTATCCCTAAGGTACTTACTGCCGACGAAGCAAAGTTAGTATTGGGAACTGAAGCCTGTTTGTGGGGCGAATTTACCCCAACACCCGAACATTGCGAATACATGCTTTATCCGCGGACACTGGCCAATGCCGAAGTGGGCTGGAGCAATCCGGAAGTAAAAAACTGGGCTCGTTTTCAACAGGCAGTCGAAGCACAATTCAAACGCTTCGATCGCGACGGAATTAATTATTCTACTAGCCTGTACAGTATCTATGCCTCGTTTGCCATGGATAAGCTCCATAGCAAGGCGATGGTACATTTACTGACGGAAGCCGTTGGATACACTATTTTTTATACGGAAGACGGAAGCGAACCAAGTTCCAATTCAACGAAATACAATGGAGTGTTTGCTTCTGTGCCCGGCGGAACAATCAAAGCCGGATTATTTGATAATACCGGAAAATTATTAGGAAAAATAACCGAGTTAAAATTGAAATAATACCATGAGTCAAAAACTTAAAATCGCGGCATTACTAGGTTTAGCTTTCACTGCAAACCATGTGTCAGCCGAAAAACAGCCCAATATCGTCTACATTATTTGCGATGATTTGGGTTATGGCGATGTTCAATTCCTAAATCCTGAACGCGGGAAAATCCCAACACCAAACATCGACAAACTGGCTACCCAGGGCATGACTTTTACCGATGCACATGGTGGTTCGTCGGTTTGCACGCCCACGCGTTACGGAATACTCACAGGCCGTTATGCCTGGAGATCGCGTTTGCAGGAAGGTGTGCTTGGCGGCGGAAAGGAATTTGAACCGCTCATTGCCGAAAACAGGCTGACTGTTCCTGCGCTGCTAAAAAAAGCCGGATACCAAACAGCTTGTATGGGAAAATGGCACCTGGGCTTCCATTTTGTTGACAGCAATGGAAAAATTCTGGACCTCGGTGACGAGAAAAAGGCAGAAGCTGCACCCATCGGCTCAATGGTGCCGGATGGCCCGATCACCCGTGGTTTCGATTCGTATTTTGGGTTTCATCACTCGGCTTCCATGGAAACGGTAATCAGAAACAATAATGTTATCGATCATCAGCCTCCCATCAAAATGTTAGGATCTTTAGCCACCGAAGCTTGTAAATACATTTCGGAAGAAGCTGGTAAAAAGCAGGCATTCTTTCTGTATATCGCTCTAAATTCGCCGCACAGCCCGGTTGTTCCTTCCGAAAAATGGCAGGGAAAAAGCGGCATGGGCGACTATGCCGACTTTGTGATGGAAACCGACGACGCTATCGGACAGGTAATTGCAGCTCTGGAAGCAAGCGGCATTGCTGAAAATACCTTGTTGTTTGTTACCAGCGACAACGGCTGTTCGTACCCGGCAGCAAAAGGAAAACAACTGGAAACTCAATACGGGCATTTTGCCAGCGCACAATTTCGCGGATCAAAGTCGGACATTTGGGATGGCGGCCACCGCATTCCTTTTATCGTTCGCTGGCCCGGAAAAGTGGAAGCAAATTCGAAAAACAACACCCTGATCTGCCTGACCAGTTTAATGGCTACCTGTGCTGAAATTACCGGAACGAAAATGCCGAAGAATGCCGGAGAAGATTCATACAGCATTTTGCCTTTGCTGACCGGCAATCCGGAGAAATTTAAAGCTGAGCCTGTCGTTCACCATTCCATTCAGGGAAAATTCTCGATACGCGATGGAAACTGGAAACTTGAATTTTGCCCCGGTTCGGGTGGCTGGTCTGACCTGACTGATTCCAAAGCAAGAAAACAGGGACTTCCGGAGTTACAACTTTACAACATGCAAACCGACGAAAGCGAACAAAACAACGTATTTAAGGAGTATCCTGAAATCGTAAATAAGCTGACTTCGGAACTAAAAGAAATAATTAAAAACGGTCGCAGTACTTCAGGAAAAAAGCAAAAGAACGATGTGCCGATCGACCTTTTTAAAGTAAACAACTAGAAAAGAAACCATGATTTTCCCAAAGCATATCTTTAAGTATTTTTACCTGACCGTAGCCATTTTGCTGGTCGGTTCCTTTTCAGGAATTCAGGCACAGCAGCCGGTCGATTACATCAATCCGATGATTGGTGCGGTTACTTATGGCAAAAAAACTACCGATGCGCATGGCTTTGGAAAGACTTTTCCCGGTGCGGCAACTCCTTTTGGCCTGGTGCAACTTAGTCCGGATACCTTTACCGGCGGCGATAACGGTTCGGGTTATTCGTTCGAGCACCATACCATCGAAGGGTTCAGCTTTACGCACATGAGCGGTGTGGGCTGGTTCGGCGATCTGGGCAATTTTCTGGTCACTCCGGCAATTGGCAAACTGCAAACCAACCGCGGAACTCCTGAAGATCCAGACAACGGTTACCGTTCGCGTTTTTCGCACGACAGCGAACTTGCTTCAGCCGGATATTACGCGGTAACACTTGCCGACAATTTGGTACGCACTGAGCTGACTGCCGCGCCCAGAGCGGGAATGATTCGTTTTACCTTTCCTGAAAGCGACAGTTCACGGGTTCAGATCGATTTGTCGCGACGGGTTGGCGGTTCATCAACCGAACAATACATTAAAATTGAAAATGAAAATACGATTTCAGGCTGGATGAAGTGTCCGCCCGAAGGTGGTGGCTGGGGTGCCGGTGCCGGAAATGCCGATTACACGGTATATTTCTGGTGTCAGTTCAGCAAACCACTAAGCGATTATGGCATTTGGAGTGCCAATATTCCGGAGGGTGGAAGAAAAATGCGCCACATCGGAACCGATGAATATCAGTTGGCCGTTAAAAATGCACCCATCTACAAAAATGCGCCGGAAATGCAGGGGAAACACCTCGGTTTTTACACCAACTTCAGGACAAAAAAAGGCGAGCAGGTATTGGTGAAAAGCGGAATTTCGTTTGTAAACGTGGAAGGTGCAAAAGCAAATCTGGAACACGACATCAGTCACTGGGATTTTGACAAGGTGCACGAACAAGCCCGGCAGAGTTGGAACGATGCAGTAAAAAACGTTGCAGTTTCAGGAGGAACGGAAGCCGAAAAAACCATTTTCTATACGGCAATGTACCACACGATGATCGACCCGCGGACTTTTTCGGATGTGAACGGAAATTACATCGGCGCCGATAAAAAAATACACCAAACCAGCGGCTTTACCTACCGCAGCATTTTTAGCGGATGGGACGTTTTCCGCTCGCAGTTTCCGCTGCAAACCATCATCAACCCGTCGATGGTAAACGATGAAATTAATTCATTGCTTCAAATGGCCGACTACAGCGGAAAAGGATATTTGCCGCGCTGGGAAATGTTGAATTCGTATTCAGGTTGCATGTTGGGCAATCCGGCCGTTTCGGTGATTGTTGATGCCTACGAAAAAGGGATACGCAGGTACGACATCGAAAAAGCATTTATTGCATGCAAAAACAGTGTCGATACATTTACAAACGGAACGCTGGGCTATACTCCTGAAAGTGTTTCGAAAACCCTGGAATATGCCTACACCGATTGGTGTTTGGGCAAATTTGCCGAATCGTTGGACAAACCTGAAATCGCTGCTGAATATTTCGCCAAAAGTAAAAATTACACGAATATCTGGAGTACCGAAGTCAATTGGTTTCGGGCACGCAACAAGGCTGGCGACTGGACTACCTGGAAAGGCAAAACCGTTCAGGGACAAGGCTGCATCGAAAGTAACCCGTATCAGCAGGGCTGGTTTGTTCCGCACGATGTCGACGGCTTGAAAAAGCTGATGGGCGGAAACGAAACGTTCAAAAATGAACTGATTTCGTTTTTCGAGCGCACTCCGGAAGATTTTCTCTGGAACAATTATTACAACCATGCCAACGAACCGGTGCATCATGTGCCCTTTTTGCTGAATATGGCCGGAGCACCGCATCTGACACAGAAATGGACCCGCAAAATTTGCAGTTCGGCTTACGGAACCGATGCTTACGGATTGTGCGGTAACGAAGATGTCGGCCAGATGTCGGCCTGGTATGTGCTGGCAGCCATGGGCATTCACCCGGTTTGTCCGGGCGACAACACCTATCAGATTACCAGTCCGGTTTTCAATAAAGTTGAAATACAACTCGATTCGGATTATTATTCAGGAAAGAAATTTACGATTGAAGCCAAAAATAATTCTCCGGAAAATAGGTATATCCAATCCATGAAATTGAACGGCAAACCGCTCAAACGCTACTGGATTACCCATCAGGAGATTGTTTCAGGAGGAAAGCTGAAAATGAAAATGGGACCTGACCCGTTGAAAAAATAGAATTTATAAATAGATTATACAAGAAATGAAAAAAATTATCCTTTTTACCTTGATCTGTGTTTTGGCAATAAGTGTCAACGCGCAGCAATATCCGTTCTCGATGCCGGAATACACGCCGACGGCAGAAAATCTTAATAGCCGCGAGGAATTTCAGGATATGAAATTCGGTTTGTTTATTCACTGGGGAGTTTACAGTGTTTTAGGCGATGGCGAGTGGGTCATGTTCAACCAGAAAATCCCATACAATACGTACAAACGATTGGCTGATTTTTTTAATCCGCAGAAATTTAATGCCAAAGAATGGGTGCAGATTGCCAAAACTGCCGGAATGAAGTACATTACCGTGACAACCCGGCACCACGATGGATTTAGTATGTTTAAAACGACTGCTTCGCCCTATAATATTGTTGATGGCACTGCTTACGGTAAAGACCCGATGAAGGAATTGGCTGCTGAATGTAAAAAAGAAGGAATACGTCTTAACTTTTATTATTCGCTGCTGGATTGGGGCAGAGACGATTATGGCTTCGGGAAAAAGATTGTGGATGGTGCTCCTGAAAATACCGATTGGAACAGTTACATCTCGTTTATGAAAGATCAGCTAACCGAATTGCTAACTAATTATGGCGAAATTGGAGCGATTTGGTTCGATGGCCACTGGGAGCGAAAATCAGCCAACTGGCATTACGACGAGATTTACAGCCATATTCATAAATTGAGCCCAAAAACCATGGTGGGTAATAATCACCATCTGACACCCATTCCCGGTGAAGATTTTCAGATGTTTGAACGCGACCTTCCAGGCGAAAATAAAGGTGGGTTCAGCCACGGGGTAAAAATAAGCCCGCTACCGCTGGAGTCGTGCGAAACCATGAACAAAGCCTGGGGCTTTAACCTCAACGACCGGAATTTCAAAACAAGCAAACAAATTGTGCATTATCTGGTCAATGCCGCCGGAAGAAATGCGAACCTGCTGCTGAATGTCGGGCCGATGCCCAATGGCGAAATCCAGTCGGAGTTTGCCGACACCCTGAAACAGGTAGGTCTTTGGACTGCCAAATACGGCGAAAGTATCTACGGAACAAGGGGCAAAGTGGTTGATCCTCAGAACTGGGGCGTTCTTACCCAAAAGGAGAATGTATTGTATGTGCATATCCTGAATCAGAACGCGCAGCCGTATATTTTTATTCCTGAATTAAAACTGAAAGTGATTGCGGCCAGTTCGTTTGAAGGAAATCTGAAAGTTAAATTCAAACAGGTTGACGAAGGCGTTTTTGTTTATACCGAAGGAATTCCGGCCAACGAATTTGATCAGATTGTGAAACTAACGATTAAGAATTAACTGTTTTACTTAAAATAATTCGCTGCTGCTATTTGCCGGAAATTTATAGAATATCCTAATTCAAGAGTCCGAAGGTGGTTCAATAATGTTCTAAAAAAAATGAAACAGCATCGAAACATGATTCAATATTTATGACAGAAATTTTTAAAACAACACTAAGAGTGGTTACACACAGCTTTTTTATCCTGCTCGCTGTATTCCTTTTTTCAGTTCAAGCGAATGCTCAGAATACGATTTCGTTTCCGGAAGGACTCGTTGTTGGTTCGGTTGGGCAGGGTGCACGGTCTGCTGTTTTTACCGATCCGCTGTTTTACCGGTTTATCTCCGAAAAAGCTTATGCTCCGGCTGAAAACGACTCGGCAGGAACCGGGCGACGCGGAAATATTGAGCGCTGGGAGAAAATGACTTCAAAAGAGGGTGTTTTTAAAAGTCCCAAATTGAATGGCGGATATCTTTACATCACTTACAATTCGCCGAAAGCAGAAATTCGCATTTTGGAAATTTCAGGCCATTCCGAAATTTATGTGAACGGAATTCCGCGTGGTGGCGATGTGTACAACAAAAACCTGATGTCGCTTCCCGTTGAGCTTAAAAAGGGGGAAAATGTATTTTGGGTCAAAGGCTCGCGGGGCGAGGTAAAAATGCAATTGCTGGCGGTTGAAAAGCCCATCGCGTTTCTACAGCGCGACATGACGATTCCCGATTTTCTCACCACGGAAAACAAGCTGAAAACAGGATCCATCCGAATCTTAAATTCAACCGGGCAAACACAAAACAAGCTTCGTATTGTTGCCGAGGCAAACGGCGTGAAAACGGAAACCGCCGTTTCGTCAATTGTTCCTTTAACCATGCGCAAGGTGGCGTATTCGGTCATGGATTCATACACCCAAAAAGATACGGTTCGTGTGTCTCTGAAATTGTACCTGGGCGAAAAGTTGCTCGATGAAACCAGCGTACCCTATTTTGTCCGCACTCCCGAAGAGCGTTATTCCCGAACTTTTATTTCTGAAATCGACGGTAGTGTGCAGTATTTTTCGGTTCGAGAAGGGAACATCGCCCCGGGAACAAAACCCGCCATGTTTCTTTCGTTGCACGGAGCAGCTGTAGAAGCAAGAAGACAGGCAGCCGAGTACAAGGCTAAAGATTGGGGGCATGTTATTTGCCCCACCAACCGCCGCGATTATGGCTTCGACTGGGAAGACTGGGGCCGCTGGGATGCGCTGGAAGTGCAGCAAATTGCTGAAAAAATGTACGGTACCGATCCGGCCCGAACCTATCTCACCGGGCATTCGATGGGCGGACACGGGACCTGGCAATTGGGAGTGCTTTTTCCGGGCAAATGGGCGGCTATTTGTCCGATGTCAGGCTGGTACTCGCTGTTTTCGTATGCCAACAAAAAACAAATCGACCAACCTTCGCCGCTCGAAAATATGTTTGTAAGGGCAAGCAATTCGAGCAATACACTGGAAATGTCGCGAAATTATTTGCAGCACGGCATTTACATCCAGCATGGCGATTCCGACGATGTGGTTCCGGTTGAACAAGCCCGTTTCATGCGCGAACATCTGGGAAAATTTCATGCCGACTTCGCCTATCTGGAGTATTCGGAGAAAAAACATTGGTTCGGGGTCGATTTTT
>CAYRBM010000076.1:0-25677 GCA_964422425.1 uncultured Odoribacter sp. | reverse complement strand
CCCGATTGCGTTCAGGTAGGGAAGAAGTACTACTATTATTTCCCCGGAATACCTGCCGATAGTTCATCATTCAGGCAAACAGGAGTTGCGGTTGCAGATTCGCCTACCGGTCCGTTCAAACTCGAACCAAACTACATGAAAGGTGCAGCAGGCATCGACCCCAATGTTTTTATCGACGACGATGGACAGGCTTATCTGTACTTTGGAGGAGGTGAAAAGTTGTTTGTCGCTCAGTTGAATAAGGACATGAAAAGCCTGAAGACCGAGGCAAAAGCCATAGAAGGATTACCTGCGAAATACAAGGAAGGCCCGTTCATGTTCAAACGCAATGGTATTTATTATTTCACATTTCCGCATTCGCCTGCCGGTTCTGAAGAATTGGCTTATGCTACAGGAACAAGTCCGATGGGACCATTTGATTACAAGGGCTTATTCATGAAACGATGGACTGACGGATGCTGGACCAACCATCATTCGGTTGTGGAATACAAAGGGCAATGGCTCGTTTTTTATCATCATCACGATATAAGCAAAAACCAGCATTTACGTTCGATATGTGCCGATTACCTGAATTTTAATGCCGATGGAACGATTCAGGAAGTACTTCCGACCATGAGAGGAATTGGTATTTGTCCGGCAAACCGTACTATCCAGATCGATCGCTATTCCATGCTTAGTGAAGGAAAAGCACAGGTTCATCTGATTAAAAATGCTCCGGAAGCCAATTGGATGGTTGATTATACGCAAAACAACGGCTGGGTAAAATACGACCGGGTTGATTTTGGCAAAGCGAATTACAAAACTGTAAAAGCAAGAGTTTCATCTGCCAGCCAGGGAGGAACACTCGAAATTCGTATGGGTGGAAACGAAGGTAAATTGCTTGCAACACTGGAAGTGAAAAATACCGGGGCTTGGGATCAGTGGCAGGAAATTTCTGCGCCGGTTAGTGCAATTTCCGGCGTACAAAATATTGCCTGCGTTTTCAAAGGAGGCGAAGGATATTTGATTAATCTCGACTGGATTCAGTTCGAATAAGCTTCTGAAAAAGAATCTATTCCACTGATTTTTTCAGGATCAGGCTTTCATCATTGGTTATTTGCCAATGGTGAAAGTTTTTTTTTAGATCAACCCACCCTGTTTCCTGTAACGAGCCGGCGGTGAACCGGTGTATTTGGTAAAGATCTGGTTGAAATATTGAGGGCTGTTGAAACCCGTAATTTCAGCGATTTCCGTTTGTGTTAAGGTTGTTGTGAGCAGTAAAATCTGCGCTTTTTCAACACGCTTTGTATTGATATATTCCAAAGGAAGTAAACTTGTTAGCTTCTTAAACTGGCGAGTAAAGTGGTCAGTCGAAAAACAGGCAATATCTGCCAGATCTTCAATCCTGATTTCATTGTGCAGGTTCAGGTTGATGTAATTGAATACTTTCCGGAGTGTAATTTGGCTTTGAATAGTTGTTATGTCAGGATCGGTCAGCAGAATAAACCGTGACAAAATTTGTTTCAGAATGCCTGCGGTTTCCAATTGTTTACCAATATCAGAATACGTCTGTGGATTTTTAGTCCAGTTCTTTTTTTCATAAATGGCCGGATCCGATTGCTGTAATTCAGCATCCGGATTTAATTCCATCAATCGCCTGAATAAATAATAATCATTTTCATGTGCTTTTACTTCGTTGCATACTGAAATGTAGTCGAAAATTTTTAATCCGTCGGGCAGATTGTTTGTAAAGTGAATATAGTGTTGCGAAAGCGAATCCACACAATGGTAACTGCAAAATGTATAACTTGGAACCAGATACAGAAAGCCCGGTTTCAGCTGGTGCATCACGTGGTTCGGAAGCAAATATCCATTTCCGGAAGTAATGAGGTATATTCTTGAAAATGGGCTCACTACGTTGGAGTAATTCCAGTCAGCGCCTAATTCACAAAAGGCTGTATTCAACAGATTAACTCTGAGTTCATCAACCAGAAATGGAACATTCATGTATTTACAGATTTAAAGTGAATTCAGTAATTCGAATTATTCTCTTAAAGTCGGAAATTTATAAAAAATCAACGGTTTTTCTATTCAATGGATGCTTTTAATACTATAGTTTTGTTTGGTTGATTCGTCTTAGCAATCAACCATTTTTTAACGACTAACAGTAATTCAAACGATGACACCCAAAGAACGTTTTTTTGCAACCATCCGGCGCGAATCAGTCGATCGTCCGGCCTGCTGGCTTGGGCTACCGGTTCCGTCAGCATTACCCGGCCTTTTCTCAAGTTTTAAAGTCAATTCAGTAGAAGAACTGAAGCATGAAATAAATGACGATGTCTGGCCGATTCTGGTTCCTTATAAAAATGCACCACATTTTGATGTGGGCTGTGCACTCGAATTTGCAAAACATTCCGGAGGAGGAGCACAGGATGAACGGACACTTACAGCTCCCGGATTCTTTGAAGACATGACTGATCCGGAAGATGTGAAGCTTTTTCCTTGGCCAAATCCTGCCGATTTTCTGGATCTGGAAAAAGCCAAAGAATTGGTAGAAGAAGCTCCTGCTGATCATGCAAAACTGGCGATCATGTGGAGCGCGCACTTTCAGGATGCCTGTTCCGCTTTCGGAATGGAAAATGCACTGACAACCATGCTCATGTATCCTGAAATGTTTACTGCTGTGATCGATCGCATTACCGATTTTTACCTCGATCTGAATGGCCGGTTTTATGAAACTGTCAAAGGAAAAATTGACGCGGTATTGATTGGTAACGATTTTGGCAGTCAAACCGGACTGATGGTCGACCCCGATATGCTGCGTGAATATGTTTTCCCCGGAACGAAAAAACTGGTCGATCAGGCTAAAAGTTATGGGTTTATAGTTATTCACCATTCCTGTGGTTCAATTTTTCCGATCATCGACGATTTGTTTGAAATGGGCGTCGATGTGATTCACCCGATTCAGGCGCTGGCAGCCGATATGAATGCCGAACATTTAAGCATGGAGTTTTCAAAAGGAGCTTTTTGCGGTGGAGTCGATGCGCAGGAACTTCTGGTGAACGGAACGCCGGAACAGATTCGCAAACGGGTTGCCAGATTAAAAGAATTGTTCCCTACCGGATTGATTATTTCGCCCAGTCATGAAGCTATTTTGCCGGATATTCCTCCTGCAAATATTCAGGCATTGTTTGAAGCAATAAAAGATAATCAGGATTAAACTCCGGAATACGACGCTTATGGAAATAAAATTCTTTTGTCCGCTCTGGGGCTCCGATACGATTGATTTCCGCGAGTTTATTGAAAAAGTTAAAGCCGCCGGATACGATGGGGTGGAGATGAGTCTTCCTTCCGATCAAAAGCAAAAAGCAGAAATTAGCGGGCTTTTGCAGGAGTTTAATCTGCAGTTGATTGCCCAGCATTGGGAAACTGCTACGGAAAATTTCCCCAAACACCGGATCGAATACCGCAAAAGACTCGAAAACCTGGCAACTGCCAATCCTTTGTTTATCAATACTCAAACCGGAAAAGATTATTTTTCATTCGACCAGAATGCGAAACTGATTGAGATTGCTGATGCAGTTTCGCAGAAATACGGGATTAAAATAATTCACGAAACGCACCGGGGGAAATTCAGTTTCGCGGCCCACGTTACGGCTGATTTTCTCCGGAAAATAGAAAAATTACGGCTGACTCTTGATATTTCGCACTGGTGCAATGTGGCCGAATCGATGTTGCACGATCAGACGAATTCAGTCGATCTGGCGATATCACGAACCGATCACATCCATGCGCGGGTTGGTTTTCAGGAAGGACCACAGATTCCTGATCCTCAGGCTCCCGAATGGAAAGAAACACTGGAGACGCATTTGGGCTGGTGGAAAAAAGTCCTTGCGCAGCGCCAAAAAGACGGATGGGAAGTGTTTACCATCTCTCCCGAATTCGGGCCTTTTCCGTACATGACCATTTTGCCACATACCCGGCAACCCATTGCCAATCAGTGGGAAGTGAATGTGTTTGTGATGAATTTTCTGAAAAAAAATCTGTAACTGGAATGGGAAACGATAAAACGCAATTACGGGATTACAGCCTGATTGGAATGGAAGCTGAAAAAGCCATTCAAATGGGACTTGCCGATGCCGATTGGTATCAATCGCCGGTTTCGCGCGAAAAAATGCGTGAACTGCTGGTCCGCAAAAACGGGCCTGCAATTCGCGATACGCTCCTTTGGTTTGCCTTGATTTTCGGTTCGGCTTACCTGGTTTTTCTCTGGTGGGGCTCGTGGCTGGTTATCTTTCCATACATCGTTTACAGTGTGTTGTATGCTTCCACCTCCGATTCGCGCTGGCACGAATCCAGTCATGGTACAGCCTTCAAAACCGACTGGATGAACAATGCGCTCTACGAAATCGCTTCTTTCATGGTCTTCAGGCAATCTCTCGTTTGGCGCTGGAGCCATGCCCGCCACCACAGCGACACGATTATTCGTGGCCGCGATCCTGAAATTGCTGTGCCGCGCCCGCCGAGTTTGCGCAAAATGTTTTTGACTTTGTTTGGCATCAGCGGCTCGATTCCTGAAGCAAAAAAACTAATCCGCCATATCTCCGGAAAAATAGATCCGGAAGTGGCAACTTATGTTCCGGTTCAGGAATATCAGAAAGTGTTTTTTATTGCCCGGATTTACGGCGCGATTTACCTGACTGTGATTCTTCTTTCGGTTTTCTACGGAACGGTTCTTCCGCTGATGTTCATTGGCTTGCCAACTTTGTTCGGGACCTGGCTGATGCCGGTTTACGGCTGGACACAACATGCCGGCCTTCAGGAAAATGTTCTCGATCACCGACTGAATTGCCGGACCGTTTACATGAACCGCATTCACCGGTTTTTGTACTGGAACATGAATTATCATGTTGAGCATCATATGTTTCCGCTGGTTCCTTATCATGCGTTGCCGAAATTACACGAACTGGTGAAAAACGATTGCCCGAAACCGTATCAGGGAATTATCGCAGCATTTCAGGAAATTATTCCGGCGATTTTAAAACAACGGAAAGATCCGACCTATTTTGTTGAACGGAAATTACCGGTCAGGTCTACTCTTGGAACTTCAGGTTTAAAAACCAAATTTGTTGGAAACACCGATCAATTTAAGGATGGTTGGGTTGAAGTTTGTTCTGATTCGGAACTGAAAAAAGGCGAAGTAATCCGATTCGACTTTAACCTGAAAACCTATGCCATAAGCCGCACTGATGAAGGTAAATTATATGCAACCGATGGAATTTGTTCGCATGGCAATGCCCATCTGGGCGATGGATTGCTGATCGGAAATCAGCTGGAATGCTCGAAACACAACGGCCGGTTTGACCTGAAAGACGGCTCGCCAAAACGCAATCCGGTTTGTGTGGGAATTAAAACGTACGAAGTAATTTCCAGGGAAGATAAAATTTATCTGAAAGTGGGACAATTGTCCGATCATGTCGATTCCAGTCTGCTGAATTTCAGTGTGGTAAGCAATCGTAATCTGACCGCATTCATCAAAGAACTGGTGCTTGAACCATTGGATAAGGTGAAATTTGAGTTCAAGCCCGGACAATACATTCAGCTGGAAATTCCTCCTTATAAAATTAAGTTCGATCAACTTTCGATCGATGAACCCTTTCAGGAAAAATGGTCGGCACTAAACCTGTTGGTTTGTTTTGCTGAAAATACGCTGTATACCAAACGAAATTATTCGCTGGCATCGAATCCAGAATCTGAAAAACGTTTGCGTTTTAATGTGCGGATTTCACCTCCGCCTGAAGGAACCAATGTGTCGGCTGGCGTGGGTTCGTCGTATGTTTTCCGCCTGAAACCGGGCGATCAGGTGAAGCTACATCCGGCTTCCGGAGATTTTTTGATAAAACCGGGCGTGAAGGAAATGGTGTATATTGGTGGAGGTGCAGGAATGGCGCCGATTCGCTCGCATATTTCCAGCTTGCTTGAAACAGAAAAGACCGAAAGAAAAATTAGTTTCTGGTACGGAGCCCGTTCAAAAGCCGATGTTTTTTATCAGGATTATTTTGAAGGACTTCAAGCTGCACATCCAAACTTTACGTTTCAGGTAGCTTTGTCGGAACCAGTATCCGGAGAAGGGTGGGCTGGAAAAACGGGTTATATTTCGGATGTATTGTTTGAAAATTACCTGAACAATCACGATAAACTGAACGAACTTGAATTCTATTTGTGCGGCCCACCGGCCATGATCAAAGCAAGCATGGAACTACTTGAAAAACTGGGTGTGGCTCCAACGATGATTGCTTTTGATGAGTTTTGATTATTTGATACAATTATGAAAAGTCAAAATAGATTAACTAAATAAAAACCTTAAATAACGAACTTATGATTTCACCAAATCCTGTTTTCGGTACCGGATTGCATGCAATTGGAGGCATGTCGGCGGCGAGCTGCTACCTGCCTTTCGAAAAAGTAAAAAACTGGTCGTGGGGCGTATTTTGGATTGTTCAGGCCTTTTTTGCCTGGCTGATTATGCCTTTTGTGATCGGTTTTCTTACTGTTCCCGATCTTTGGGAAGTACTGGTCAGTTCACCTTCCGGAGTATTTTGGTCGGCTTTTCTTTTAGGTTCTGTTTATGGCTTTGGCGGACTTTCGTTCGGTTATGCCATCCGCAATATTGGTTATTCATTAACGTACACGATTTCAATTGGCATCTCTGCCATTCTGGGAACCATTATTCCTTTGTTGCTTAAAGGTACGCTGATAGAGAATTTCACCAAAGCTGGCGGAGGTATTGTTCTGATTGGGATGATCGTATCGGTTGTCGGAGTTGCGCTTTGCGGAAAAGCCGGTTTCATGAAAGAAAAGTTGATGATCGCTCAAAAAGGCGGTTCCGGATTAAAATTCAACATGAACAAAGGTTTGGTGCTTACCCTGATTGCCGGATCGTTATCAGCAATCTGGGGCGTTTCGCTAGAGGTGGGGCAGCCCATTTCAGATATTGCAGCTCAGCATGGCGCCGGTCATTTTGAAGGAAACGCTAAATTGATAGTTTCATCGATGGGTTGTTTGTTTACAAATATCATTTGGTTTCTGATTGTTACAATTAAAGATGGTTCGATAAAAAGCCTTTATAGTTTGAAAGAAACCGGAGGTAAACGCTATGCCGCCAATTTCTCTTTATCTGCACTGGCCGGTTCGTTCTGGTATTTTCAATTCTTTTTCTACGGATTAGGTCACGTACGAATGGGAAACTTCAAGTTTGCAAGTTGGGTTTTACACATGTCGATGTTAATTTTCTTTAGCTATGTCATAGGTGTTATGATGAAAGAATGGAAAGGTGTCGACAAAAAAACATATACTTCATTAATCATTGCCCTGCTGGTATTAGTCGCTTCATTTGTGATTATGACCTGGGGAAGTTACGTTGGTGAGCTGGCCAGCGTGGCTGCTCATTGATGAATTAATTGGTAATTCGGTTTATGCAGGGTAAATTCTTCTTCTGAAAAAGAATATACCCTGCATTTCCTGTTTTTTATACCCACTTAACGGCTTCTGGTTTGTCTATTTTTACTGAAGAAAACTAACAAACCTTAAACATGTCGACTACTAATTATGGCTTTAGAGTAAAAATATTCTGGTCACTTTTTGCTTTAATTCTTCTGTTTATTTCCTGTAAATCCGATACTGAGCCGGTCAGGCAAACTATCGATTTTAACTTCGACTGGAAATTTATTCAGGCCGATGTTCCCGGAGCCGAAAAGCCGGACTTTCAGGATCAGGAATGGAAAAGCCTTCGCTTGCCGCACGATTGGAGCATCGAGCAATCGTACACCACCGAAAATACGGCATCCAGCACGGGTTTTCTGCCTACCGGAATTGGCTGGTACCGCAAATCATTTTTGGTTCCTGAAACCGATAAGGGAAAAACATGCTGGATCGAATTTGATGGGGTTTATAAAAAAGCTGAAGTATTTCTGAATGGCGAATTGTTGGGAAAACGTCCCAGCGGATATAGTAGTTTTTCGTACGATTTAAGCGGTAAACTAAATTTTGGCAGTAATTTAAATGTGATTGCAGTGAAAGTTGATCACATGGCCTATGCCGATTCGCGCTGGTATGCCGGATCTGGAATATACCGAAACGTAAGGCTTATCACAACCTCGGCCATTCACATTCCAAAATGGGGCGTTCAGATTACCACTCCTGAAATTACTCCTGAACAGGCTAGAGTTTCAATAAAAACTATCCTTAAAAACCGCCTGAACGAAAGCGGACCGGTTGATCTGGTCATCAATCTGATTGATCCTTCAGGAGAAATATGTCAGACGACAAAACAAAATATTGAGCTAAAATCAGAAATGGAACTGGTTTCGGAACTCGAAGTTCAAAATCCTAAATTGTGGGATCTTGAAGTTCCAAATTTATACAGCGCGCAACTAATTGTCAGCAAAAATGGGATTATTCAGGATGAAGTGAAAGCAGTTTTTGGAATTCGCACTGCCGTGTTCGATGCCGATAAAGGTTTTATCCTGAATGGTAAACCGGTGAAAATTAAAGGTGTGAATCTGCACCACGATGCGGGCTTGCTTGGTTCGGCAGTTCCGAAAGATGTTTGGAAGTACCGGATTAAAAAACTGCAATCCATTGGTTGCAATGCTATTCGCATGTCGCATAATCCGCATTCGCCCGAGCTGATGGATCTTTGCGACGAAATGGGCATGCTGGTCATGGCTGAAGCGTTCGACGAATGGATGGTTCCAAAAGCCAAAAGTCAGGTGTATTTGGGCGATAATGCTGTTCCTAAAGAATATGCGCGTTCGTACACCGAAGACTTTAAGGCGTGGAGCGAAACCGACACCAAAGATCTGGTTCGTCGCGATTTTAATCATCCGTCGGTAATTTTATGGAGTATTGGTAACGAAATTGAATGGACTTTCCCTTATTACACGGCAGCTTACAATGCTGTAAACGGAAAACAGGAATACAATACGTATACACCTGATTACGATTCGCTAACCATTCGGACAGCTTTGAATAAACTGGCATTGCCTGATGATTCGCTGGTGCTGACAGCTCAGAAACTGGTGAACTATGTGAAAGAAATTGATACCAGCCGGCCAACAGTTATAGGAAGTGTTCATCCTTCGGTTGGCATGGCCAGCGGGCTTGGAAATACAGTTGATGTAATGGGTTTTAATTACCGGGCTGTTGAATACGACAGGGCACATCAGCATTATCCGAACCTGAAAATCCTTGGTTCTGAAAACTGGGGCTCGTGGTCGGAATGGAAAAATGTAGCTGATCGTGACTTTGTAGCCGGAATGTTTGCCTGGACTGGCTTTGCGTATATTGGAGAAGCAGGTCCCTGGCCACGAAAAGGACTCGAAATTTCGTTTTTCGATTTCGCCGGATTTAAAACTCCCCGCGGACATTTTATGGAATGTCTTTGGAAGGATGAACCCAAAGTTTACATGGTCACAACTCCTGCTTTAGAGTCGGAATATTCGTTTGATCCAAAAACAGGCTGGCAGTTTAAACAGCGCGAATATGCTATTCCATCGATGAAATGGCTCAGACGCTGGGAGTGGGATGTGGTTTATGAAAAATGGAATTATCAGCCAGATGAATCGGTTATTATTCAGGTATATACCAATTGCGAGGAAGCTGAATTGTTCCTGAATGGAAAAAGTCTCGGCAAAAAGACCTTGACTGATTTTGATGATCACATTATGAAATGGTTAACCGATTATCAGGAAGGAGACCTTGAAATCGTTGGGTATAACAAGGGGCAGGAAGCCGGTCGGTACAAGCTGAAATCTCAAAAACCACTGGATTCGATTTTAATTCATACCACCCGGAAGAGTATGGCTGCCAATCATTACGACGTGGTCCTTGTAGATTTGGCTTTGCTCGATGGTTCAGGAACTTTACTTACCGATCAGGATAAGAAAGTTACATTTGAATACGAAGGCGATGCAAGCTTACTGGGTGTTGACAATGGCTGGGAAATGAATGTTCAGGATCACCAATCCAACGAGATTGTGACGCACAACGGTCGGGCATTGGTGATTTTTCAGGCAAAAGGAACAGCTACAACACTCCAAATAACTGCCCGTTCCGGAGAATTAAAATCAAACGAATTAACGATAGAAATAAACTAATATGAAACGAATATTTATAGCAATAACCATTCTTTTAGTTGGATGGTGCAATCTTTCAGCTCAGAACCTGATTTCAAACAGTGGATTTGAAGAGGGAACAACCGGCTGGCAATTTGGTTTTTGGGGAGGATCGGTTGCCAATTTAAGTACATCTGCCGATTTCGCACACGAAGGCGTCAAATCGGTAAAAGTTAATATTAGCACGGCTACTCCTGATGATGTTGGAAAAGTATATGTGAGAATGAATGGTCTCATGCTTAATGAAGGCCAAAAATATACGTTGGAATTTTACTTGTTAAGTATTTCGGCCAAAGAAGAAAATATCCTTGTTTCGCTTTATTCGCATACCAATATCGGCTCTACCTCATGGGGAACTGCCTATTCGAACAAAGATGTTAAATTTAACGGAGATGGCGAGTGGAAGAAATTTTCATTCGAATTTACTCCATCTAATTTGGAAGGTACTCCTGATTTTAATGCCTTGGGACTGTTGTTTGGTTTCGGCATGAATGTCAGTACGATTTACCTCGATCAGGTATCGCTCTCGCCGGTTTCTGCAGGAGTGAAAACGCAGAACTTACATGTCAGTAAATCGGGGAATGACTCCGGAAATGGTTCTGCGGAAAATCCTTTTTTAAGCATTTCAAAAGCGGCTTCGTTGGTTAATCCAGGTGATACTGTTTTTATTCACGCCGGAACGTATGAAGAAACTCTGACACCTGCAAAATCTGGAACAGCCGGTTCTCCCATTGTTTTTCAGTCGTATAAAAACGAAAAGGTTATCATTACAGCTATGCAGGCTTTAACGGGTTGGACCAAAGATGCAGGTCAGATCTACAAAACCACCGTCGATTGGGACATGGATCAGCAAAACTTCGTGATGAACGGAACGACAGCCTGCGATTTGGCACGGTGGCCAAACAATACCGATGGCGATCCGTTTACGCTCGATTCGAAACGCAATACCGGCGGAAGTAACAGCGATGTGATTACCAATGCGTACCTGAATTCCAGTGAAATCCCAAATTACGATTGGTCGAAAGGTGGTTCGGTCTTTTTTTATGGCGACAAAGGCGGTGCCGGTTGGACTGCCTGGAAATCTTTTGTAACCAGCAGTTCAGCAGGAAAAGTGGTATTCGATCTGAATAAAAATCCGAGTTGGATCAGAACGGTTCATTATCCTTCCGCTCTAGGTGATTTTTATCTCGAAGGTATCAAAGATGCCATCGACTATCAGAATGAATGGTATTTCGATGCGACCACTAAAACCCTGTACATTCAATTACCGGGAGGAGTTTCACCCGTTGACGGACAGGTAAAAATGCGTCGCAGGCTCTTAACGGTTGACCTGAACGGTAAAAACTACATCGAAATCAGGAATCTGGCCGTTTTTGGTGGCGGAATTGAAATTAGTGGTTCGAACAATGTGCTTTACGGAATCACCAGTTTATATGGAAATCATTCCCGTGGAGTTGTTTCCGGATTCAGTATAAACAGCCAAAGTGTTTATTTTAAGTACGGCAGTAAAAATAATAGCATCCAAAAATCAGAAGTCGGTTTTGGTGCGGGCGCCGGAATCCGCGACAATGGGAACAACACGCAGATCCTGAATAATTACGTTCATGATTTCGATTACGCGGGCGATTATGATGCTGCTCTTTATGTGCGCGAAGGGACAGGTGCAGTTATTAAAGGGAATACCGTTACCCGATCGGGACGCGATGGACTTCAAATAATCAGCAAAAATAGTGAAGTTGCATTCAACGACATCAGTCGAAGCAATCTTATTGCCGATGATTGTGGCTTGCTTTACACCCTGGGGAATGGCTTATTTATTAAAATTCACCACAACTTATTTCACGATGTTGCCAGTCGTGGATCTTTATACAAAGCTGCAGGGATTTACCTCGATAACGATGCCACGGATGTGACCGTTCATCACAATGTTGTCTGGAATTGCGAATGGTCGGCCATTCAGCAAAATCTAACCTGTGCAAATAACGATATTTTTAACAATACCTTGATCAACTGTTCAGCGGCGATGGGCGCCTGGCATCAAACCGGAACCGCTTTTACCAATGTTCGGGTGTGGAACAACCTGACTAATATGAATTCCCTGGAAGAACAGGCAGACAAACAGAATAATTACATCATGACCTCAACGAATAATCAGTTTACCAATATGGCGAATGGCGATTTTACTTTGGTGGCGGGATCTCTGGCTATTGATAACGGAATAGTAATCAATGGAATTACGGATGGATATGTTGGAGCCAAACCAGATGTTGGCGCATACGAATATGGGGCAGCAAAATGGCAGGCCGGGGTCGATTGGGACACCAGACTTGGCCCAACAGGAAAGGGTTGTTACGGCCTTCCGGGTGAGGTTTGTTCCTGGCCTACATCCGTTATTTCTCCAAATACGAGACAAAACGAATTTAAATTATTTCCAAATCCGGTTACTTCAGGGAAACTTCAGTTTGAACTTTCTCCAATTCAGGATGGTACATGCTGGTCGGTTTATTCAATTTCAGGCAAAAGATTGCTGCAGGGAAAAATGAATTCAGATGTTCAGACAATCAATATGTCGGGTTTGGGCAGTGGAATTTATATCCTGAAAGTTCAATTGGGAAATTCGATGTTTGCCGAAAAAGTTGTGAAAAAGTAAGATCATTAAATAGAATATCTGTCGCAGGTTTTGCAGCATTAAATTATGGGTAACTCAGGAAACTATACTTCCTGAAAAAAGTTTTCGGTATTGCAAAGATTACATCTTGCGGTGTTTTATAAATTGACGGTGGAAAAATGACATGCTTCCAAACCCGCAACAAAATGCAACTTCGGAAATCGGCAAATCAGAATCAACCTGTTGTTTGCAGGTAAGATTTACCCGATACGCATTTCTAACCGGAGTTCCGATTAGTACCACCTATAAAAAAATGGATGATCTAGATCGGTAATTATTTTGTCCTTGAAGAGGCATTTGAAAAATCGATCTCAATTTGTTCCAGCGATTTTCCTTTGGTCTCCGGAAGTTTTTTCAGGATAAAGAAAAATCCGACAAGACAAATAGCAGCATAAAGCCCAAAAGTTCCCGACGAACCAAAAGTCCTGTTTAAAAACGGGAATGAAAACGTCAGAATGATACTCGATGTCCACAATGCGGTAGTAGCAACCGACATGGCATGACCTCTGACTTTATTCGGAAATATTTCGGAAAGCAACACCCAGGTAATTGGCGCGAGCGTAAGGCAATAAATGGCGATGGCAGTTACTACCCAGAAAAGCATAAAGAAGCCCTGAATATGCAGGTAATACCCTGCAGCAACGATAACAAAAACAACAGCCAGTCCACCTGCTCCAAAAAGCATCAGCGCTTTTCTTCCCAGTTTGTCGACCACAAACATGGCAACGACAGTGAAAATTAGGCTCACACTACCGGTTAAGACCACATTAAACAAGGTGCTGGAAATGCCATAACCAGCAGCAGAGAATACTTCTTCAGCATAATTGAATATGACGTTTATGCCGCACCATTGCTGGAATACCGCTAAAAATATTCCAAGAACAATGATGGGAGCAAGTGCTTTCGAAAATAATTGGGCGAAATTTTCTTTTATTCCTGAAGCTTCGGTTTCTTCAATCGACTGGTAGATGTCTTGTGTTTCATGATCGGCATAGCTCGTACCACCAATTTTTTCGAATATTTTAAAAGCTTCATCTTTTTTTCCTGCTTTGGCCAGCCATCTTGGACTTTCAGGAACCAGCCACATCAGGATGAAAAATAAAGCTGCCGGAACACTGCACGCCCAGAACATCCATCTCCATCCTTCCTGGCCATTCCACGAGTTAAAGATCATTTCGTTCGAGGCACCAAGTGGCACCGGTTCGGCAATCAGCATGTTGATGAGTTGAGCGCCTAAAACACCCAGTGCGATCGTTAGCTGATTGATGGCAACCAATTTCCCGCGAATATGTGCCGGCGAGATTTCTGCAATATAAACCGGCGAAACATTCGAAGCAATTCCAATTCCTACACCACCCAGTATTCTGAAAATCATGAATAAGGTGAATGAATTGAATGCTCCGGTTCCGATCGATGTTATGACAAAAAGAAATGCTGAAACAAGGAGCGGAATTTTACGGCCGTATTTATCGGTAAAATAACCGGCAAAGATCGATCCGATCAAACATCCAAAAAGTGCGCTGCTCATGGCCAGTCCCTGCAAAGTGGCAGAATCAGTGATGTCGAAATACCTTTCGTAAAAAGGTTTTGCACCGCCAATTACAACCCAGTCGTAACCGAATAGCAGTCCGCCCATGGCAGAAACAAGTGCCAGAAACAGTACATATTTTAAGTTGATTTTTACAGATTCAATCATGCAGGCTTATGGTTTTTGTAGTTGTTGTTTCGCGACATTAATAAACGCCAGGATATTTTCGAGCGAGGTATCGCTTTCAACCGAATGTGACGGCGAGAAGATGTAATTGCCATCAGCGCCGGCTTCCAGTAATTTCAATGACTCGTTGACAACATCCTCCGGAGTTCCGAAAGGTAATGTTTTTTGCATCGATAGTCCGCCATGAAATGATAGTTTTCCTTTGTAAATTTTCATGATCTCGAATACGTCCATAACTTCGGGCTGAAACGGGTTGAAACAGTTTAACCCAATTTCAATCAAGTCATCGAAGAGCTCGTCAACATCGCCGCACGAATGGATGAAAACATATTTACCTGCATCGCGAACCACACCATACATGCGTTTCAACTGAGGATAGATAAATTCTTTCCAGGTATCGTAACCCATGATCAATCCGTGTTGCTGGCCCCAATCGTCGCCAAAATATACGGCATCAATGTCGTATTTCATGGCTTCTTTGATTTGTGCGATATTGTAATCGGCTATGGCGGTGAATAATTCGTGCACGAAATCCGGATAAATCAGAAAGTCCATCAACAGGTTCTCGATTCCACGCATACTCCAGGCGCGCTCATACAAAGAAAATCCGATCTGGAAAAGTCGAAACATGTCGGGTTTTTTCTCAATTTCAGGTTCGATATTGGCAAAAAAACGGGGATCGAGCGGATCAGGAAATTTGACGCCTTCCATCGTCGGTTCAACAATTATGGGTTCTTTAATATTGCCAATGTCTTTGTCGATACTCCGGTCCCAAACCACTTTAAATACATCCTGAAAATCATGTTCTCCCACCTGATCGAAAAATCCGATGTCGCTTCCCAGCATTAAAATGTGATTGTTGAGCGGAATATCCAGATCGTCGGTGTTGTAGTAATTTTCTAAAACTTTCTTGGGTTCATCGGTGAATTTGAATGACCATGGCACATAAGGCGGTGTTTTTCCATCAAGGGCCATTTTTACAATTTCTCTTTTACTTTCCATCTGTTTTTGTTTGTTTTTGATTGATAGTTTTCCAGTAAAAGTAGTTTTGAAATGTAACAAAGACCAATAACAGATTGAACTTATCTAACACTATATTGACCTTGTGCCGGATTTCGTGTCAATCCTGAACCAAATACATCCTTTTATATTCAGTGGGTTGCATGCCCATGCACTTTTTAAATCGGGTGTTGAAGTAAGATATATTGTTGAACCCGCATTCGAAGGCAATCTGGGTGATGTTTAGCTTATTTTCAAGGATTAATTTACAAGCCCGGCTAATGCGTAATTCATTCAGGTAACTGGTAAAAGCATGCTGCGTACGTCGTTTAAAGAAATGGCAAAAACCACTTTTACTCATCCCGAATTTCTGTGAGATTTCATCCAGAAGAATCGGGTTGGCGATATTCTCGATGAGGTATCTGGAAATGTCTTCCATCTTGTCGTGTTTTCCTCCTGAAACGTGTCCGGCAACAAGTGTGGTAATTCCTGAAGTTGAAGCCAGCTGAAGCATATTCAGGAACGAAATAAGCTGCTCCATTCCGGTTTGGCGTTCGAGTGAAGAAAATAGCTCAATGATTTTTTCTTTGTTTTCTCCTTCTATTTGTATCCCATATTCACACAGGTCGAGCATTAGTTTGATCTGGGCAGCTTCGGGCAGCGAAAAGAAACAACTGCCCAGAAAATCAGGCTTAAAATGAATCACCAGTGATTCGGCAAAATCATCCGGATTATCCGATAGAACTTCTTCATTTTTATAGTAATGAGTCAAACCTGGGCCAATTAAAATCAGTTCGCCGGCACTGAAAGCTGAACTATTTGAGCCAATATACCGAACACCTTTTCCTTTTTTTATATACACCAGCTCGTATTCGTTGTGATAATGAAGCAGTGACGGGAATTTTTTGCATTTAAAATGAAAAACTTTGAAAGAGGAAGGGCTGGAAGTTGATAAGGTTTCGAAAATTGCTTTCATGGCTTTTTTTATCTCGTTGAATTCAAAAATAGTTAAAATCAGATCAACCTTGTTTCGTAAATTACTCTAGTGAAATGTAAAATACAAATAACAGCTTTTATTTGAGAAGTTCTGTTTTGTAAAGGCATTTCTGTGCATTTAACCGGGATAACCCCTGTTTTTTATCGTTTTTACCCCTGAATTTCTCTGCTTGCATAGCTTATCTTTATGAAATAAAAATTAACCGAATTATCCTCATGAATAAAAATCTGATTTTACCCGGATGTATTATTTTGGCTGCAATCAACGTTCAGGCAAAAAATGAGACTGCCAGGCCAAATATCATTTACATCATGGCCGACGATCATACTTCGCAGGCCATTGGAGCCTACGGAGGCCGGCTTGCTGCCCTGAATCCAACTCCCAATATCGACAAACTGGCCAGCGAGGGTATTTTATTTAAAAATACCTTCTGTAATAATTCGATCTGTACACCAAGTCGGGCCAGCATCATTTCCGGCCAGTATTCGCAAACCAATGGCGCGCTCGATCTGGACGGACACATCGATCCGGATAAACAGTATTTGCCGCAGGAAATGAAAAAACTGGGTTATTCCACAGCTATGATTGGTAAATGGCATTTGGAAGCCGAACCGGCAGCCTTCGATTTTTATAAAGTTTTACCCGGACAGGGTAAATATTTTGATCCAAGCTTTTACGAAAAAGGGAAAGGCGCCTGGGAAAAGAATGAAGTAAAATACACAGGATATGTTTCTGACATCATCACCGATATTACGATTGATTACCTGAAAGGACGCGATAAAACCAAACCGTTTTTCCTGATGAGTCACCACAAAGCGCCGCACGATTTCTTTGAGTATGCACCGCGCTACGAAAATTACCTGGCCAATGTCGAAATACCAGAACCGGCCAGCATGTACAATCAGCCATACTGGGGCTCGGAAGGCACCCGCGGACGAAACGACAGCCTGATACATTACATCGGCACATCGGTTTCCGACCGGAATACGCACCGCAGCTATGTGAAAGATTTTCTGAAAGATTCCATTCATGGGCCTTTAGCAACTCATTTGGCATACCAGGTTTACCTGAAAAAATATTTACGTTGCGTGAAAGGTGTCGACGATAACCTGGGGCGTTTGTTCGATTACCTGAAGAAAGAGGGATTGTGGGAAAATACAATCATTATTTACACTTCCGATCAGGGAATGATGCTCGGGGAACACGATCTTCAGGATAAACGCTGGATGTACGACGAATCGATGCGCATGCCGTTTATCGTGCATTACCCTAAAATGATTCAGGCAGGAAGAACAACCGAACTGCTCACCAACAACACCGATTTTGCTCCAACCATGATCGAACTGGCCGGTGGAAAAACTCCTGGATACATGCAAGGTCACAGTTTCATCAACACGCTGATGGGCAAACCGGAAGTTGACTGGCGGACTGCCACCTATTACCGGTACTGGATGCACATCATACATCATTATGTGCCGGCACATTTTGGAATCCGGACTTTGGATTATAAGCTTATTTTTTACTACGGAAGTTTTTGGCGTCCCAAAGAAGATTATCAAAATTTCTACTGGGCCAAACAATACGAAGGTATCGACCGGGACACGCCGCCAGCCTGGGAGTTTTATGATTTAAAGAACGATCCGGAAGAATTGCATAACAGGTACAACGATCCTGCATACAAGGAAATTATTGCCAGGCTGAAAGTTGAACTTAAGAAACAACGCGAAGCACTCAATGAGACGGATAAGAATTTTCCGGCGATCCAGAAAATAGTAGATGCAAACTGGGATAAATAAACGAAATCATCATTCAATATAAATGCTGCTTTTCTTAGGGAGATTACTAAATAATCCAGGAAAAAGGCAGATTCTGTAAAATTAATTCCGAAGCCAATGAACCGAATTACCCTTTTGTCAGGACTAGCTGTGTTGAGCGGTCTTGGCGCTTGTTCGAAAGAACAATCGAAACAAAAACCGAATATCATTTACATCATGTCCGACGACCATACTACACAGGCAATTGGTGTGTATGGTAGTCGGCTGTCAGCCCTTAATCCAACTCCGACAATCGATAAAATTGCACGCGAAGGAATCGTCTTCGACAATGCGTTTTGTAACAATGCGATTTGTACGCCAAGCCGGGCAAGTATTATAACCGGCCAGTATCCTCAAACCAATGGAGTACTCGATCTTGACGGAGAAGTTACTCCTGAACATCAGTATCTGCCCATTGAGATGAAAAAGCTGGGCTACCAGACTGCCATGGTTGGAAAATGGCATTTGAAAGATGAACCCGCTGCTTTCGATTTTTATGAGGTGTTGCCTGGTCAGGGCTCGTACTTTAATCCTGAATTTAATGTCAGAGGTGATAAACCGTGGCCCGAAAACATAGTGAAAATGGAAGGACATTCATCGGATTGCATTACCGATGTTACTTTGGACTGGTTGAAAAACAAACGTGATAAGAGTAAACCATTTTTTCTGATGCACCATTACAAAGCGCCACACGATATGTTTGAATTTGCTCCCCGGTATAAGGAATATCTCGAAGATGTGGAAATTCCTGAGCCAGCCAGCATGTATTACAATGCCAACAAAGGTTCTGTGGGTACGCGTGGTGAGAATAATAGCTTGATTCACGACATTGGTTCATCCATAGGTCACCGAAATACGATCCGTAACATGGGAATGCATATGAATATCGACCCAAACATTCCTGATCCGGAATATGCGCATCTGGCTTATCAGGAGTACCTGAAACGATACCTGCGCTGTGTAAAAGGAGTTGACGATAATTTGAAACGATTATTCGAATACCTCGAAAAAGAAGGTTTAATGGATAATACCATCATTATCTATACCGGCGATCAGGGATTCATGCTGGGCGAGCACGATTACATTGATAAACGCTGGATGTACGACGAAGCCATGCGTATGCCTTTTATCGTTCGCTATCCGGAGAAAATTAAGGCCGGAACACGAACCGACGCCATTATAAATAATACCGATTTTGCTCCAACCATTATCGAAATGGCCGGCGGAACTACTCCGGAATACATGCAGGGTCATAGTTTTAAAACCATTCTTGAAACCGGCAAAGAACCCGAAGGCTGGCAACAATCGACCTATTACCGATATTGGATGCATATGGCGCACCGGCATGCCAATCCGGCGCATTTTGGCATTCGGACCAAGGAATATAAACTCATCTTTTTCTATGGCCTGTTCTGGAAAGATACCAAAGAGGTAGCCAATATTGAAGGGTGGGGGAATCGCTACGATTTTAATACTCCTCCGGCCTGGGAATTTTACGATTTGAAGACCGATCCGCAGGAAATGGATAACCGGTACAAGGATCCCAAATATGCCGGAATCATTAAAGAACTGAAAGTTGAATTGGCACAAAAGCGCAAAGATTTGAATGAAGAGGATCAGAAGTATCCACATATTCAGAAAATTATTGATGCGAATTGGGATAAGTAGATTTCAAAACGGATAATTATAGTTACGATGAATTCAGGAATTAGAAAAGTTCTGGCGCTCGGAGGAATTATTCTGAGCCAGAGTTTTGTATTTGCACAAACCAAACCGAATGTTTTGATTATTCTTTCTGATGATCAGGGTTGGGGCGATGTGGGGTTTAACGGTTGTACCGATATTCCAACTCCCAATCTCGATAAACTGGCTAAAAGCGGGGTGAGTTTTCAATCAGGATATGCTACACATCCGTATTGCAGTCCAAGCCGGGCCGGGTTGCTTTCAGGTAGATACCAGCAGCATTTTGGGCACGAAAGTAATATGCCTTACAATGATAACCATCCTGACGACGGGCTGCCTCTCGATCAGTTGTTGATTTCGGAATTGCTGCAAAAGAATGGTTATGAAACCTGTGCCATTGGAAAATGGCATTTGGGCGATGCCGAAAAGTTCTGGCCAATCAACCGGGGATTTGACGACTGGTATGGCTTTTCCGGAGGAGGACGTAGTTTCTGGTCGGAAGTGAATGATCCTGATCAGATCCTGGTTCGGAATGGAGTTCCGGTACCTAAAAGTGAAGTGACTTACCTGACAGATAATTTCACACAGGCAGCAGTGGATTACATCGATTCTTATTCGAAGACCGACAAACCCTTTTTTATGTATCTGGCTTACAATGCGCCACATTCCCCCAATCAGGCAACCAAAAAATATTTAAACCGGATGGAACATGTTGAGGATGGCAACCGTGCTGTTTATGGTGCCATGGTGAATGGAATGGACGAAGGAATTGGGAAAGTTATTGAAAAACTGAAGGAAACCGGCGAATACAAAAATACCCTGATTTTCTTTTACAGCGACAATGGCGGAAGTCTGAACGGGGCATCGAATCTGCCATTCCGGGGACATAAGGGAATGTTGTTCGAAGGAGGAATCCGTGTTCCATTTCTGGTGTCGTGGCCTGCAGCGATAAAATCAGGCAGCAGGTACAATAATCCGGTTTCAGCGCTGGATATTTACCCAACGATACTTGCTGCTGCAAAAATTGAGTATCCCAAAGCAGGTGTGCTGGATGGTGTTGATCTGATTCCATATTTGCAGGGAAAGAAAAAGAATCCCAATAATCTGCTGTTTTGGCGCTATTCCGAAGGAATGGGTTACGCGGTTCGTCAGGGAGATTATAAAATGATCAGGTCGGGTTACAAAGAAAAGTTTCTTCTGTTCAATCTGGCAAATGACCCTTATGAAATGCATGATCTGGCAGAAGAAATGCCCGAAAAACTGGCCGAACTCAAAGGGCTTTATGCTGAATGGAATAAGGAAAACATTCCGATGAAATGGAGTGATCCGCATCCGGAGAACGTCCGGAAAGAAGAACAAAACCGGCAATCGATCATTAATCGGGCATTTGCAGGAGAAAAATAGACGGACCTTGAGGAGATAATTTGAAAGAAGTATTTTTTTCTGACACCATCTGACACCATGAATTCTATCCCCCTTGTTGTTCCTGATACGATTTTAGAAATTCGGAAGGACTGACTCCAAATTTATCTTTAAACCGGTTCCGGAAAGTTCGCAAATCGTTGTACCCAACTGCCCAGGTGACTTCCGAAACTGTCATCGTCCCATTTTTCAGCATTTCGGCGGCATGCTTTAAGCGGATGTTTAGGATAAACTGATTCGAAGTTTCATCGGTCAAAGCTTTGATTTTTCGGTTGAGATAAATGCGTGAAACGCCATATTGTTCAGCTAATTGCTCCACCGAAAAATCGGAGTTGGCAAGGTTTTCTTCGATGATTGCCAATATTTTATTCAGGAACCGGCTATCGGCCTCTGAATGTGATATTACTGCGGGATTTATGGAAATGTCTTTGCTGAATTTTTGCCGCAGCAATTCCCGGTTTTTAATCAGTGAGATAACCCGGGCATGAAGCACTTCCATGTTAAACGGTTTGGTAACATAGTTGTCGGCTCCGGTACTGAATCCTTCAATCTGCGCTTCCGGAGCATTTTTAGCCGTCAGCAAAATAACCGGAATATGGCTGATTTCTTCATCCGTTTTAATGGCCCGACACATTTCAATTCCATCTATAACAGGCATCATGATGTCGCTGATCACAATATCCGGATAAAACATTTTGCACATTTTTAAACCCTGTTCGCCATCTTCAGCATCAAAAACCTGAAAGGATTGTTTGAAATAGCTGATAAGCAAATGTCGCAAATCAATGTTGTCTTCAACGATCAGAACTTTTGGCTGGTTTCTGTCTGCTTTTTTGCCCGATGTTTTTTGAATGACCGCTTCATTTTCATCTGCAACAGGTTTTATGATTTCCTTTTGAGTTGTCAGAATGGAATCGTCGATTTCTTCTTTCGAGAAGTGCGCATTTCCTTTTAAAAGATGAATGGAAAATGTTGAACCTTTGCCAGCTTCACTTTCAAATTCAATAATTCCATGATGCAGCTCAACCAGGTCTTTCGAGAAGGCGAGTCCAATCCCGGTACCTTCCTGAGCCTGTTTTTTATCCGGTTGGTAATACCGTTCGAAAATATGGATCGATTCGTCTTGTTCAATTCCGATTCCGGTATCTTTTACATGAATAATGACTTCGTTTAATTGATCCGGATTTGTTATCCCGATGCTTATTTTACCATCGTTGGGCGTAAACTTGAACGCGTTAGATAATAAATTGTACATCACATTTTCCAGTTTATTGGCATCAAACCAAAGCTCGATGGGCTGTGAATCATGACTTGAGGTAAATTCGATGTTTTTCCGTTCGGCCAGCGGGATAAAAGCCTGATAAACTGAATCAATAAAAACATTCAGGTCCTGTTTCCTGGCTTTCAGTTTCAGTTTATTCTGATCCAATTTCCTGAAATCCATCAACTGGTTGATCATTCGCATTAAAACATTGGTGTTTTGCCTGATGAGCTGATAGTTTTGATTCCTTTCGCTTGGTGTAAAACTGAGGTTGTTTTTTATCAGGTTTTCGAGCGGCGTATAAATCAAGGTTAAAGGAGTCCGGATTTCGTGTGTAATGTTGGTGAAAAACCGGAGCTTGATTTGTGAAATTTCTTCTGCTTTATTTTTTTCGAAATTGGCCAGTAATACTTCTCTTTTCCGCTGAATAATAATTTTTGAAGTCCGTATTGTATACCAGAGTATTATTCCGATTAAAATAAAATACACGATAAAAGCATTCAGTTTCAGGTAAAACGGCTGATTGATATGAATTTTGACCCGGGCAGGCTGGTCGCTCCATAAATTATCGCAATTCGATCCCATTACTTTAAAAGTATAGTCGCCCGGCGGAATATTGGTATATTTTGCGATGCGGTTCAACGAAGTTGTGGTGAACCATTGATTGTCGAAACCTTCCAGTTTGTATTTGTACCTGTTTTTTTGTGGCGAATTAAACTGAAGGGCAACGAATCCGATTGAAAAACTGTTTTCAGGATATTTTAAAGTAATTTTTTCGGTAAACTGAAGTGCATTTTCAAGAATAACCCGGCCATTAACCGATTCGGTGGGTTTAACTTGTTTATTCTGAATATAAAAATCAGTTAAAAACAAATGCGGTTTCACGGTATCAGTAACTATTTCATTGGGATAAAATACATTGAATCCATTGATTCCGCCAAAAACCAATTGTCCGTTTTTACGCTTTACAGCACTGATTTCGGCAAATTCATTATCCTGAAGGCCATCATTTACATCGTAATTGATTATTTCGCCGTTTGCAGGATTGTAGCGCGAAATGCCCTTGTTTGATGAAAGCCAAAGCAGGCCGTCATTGTCCTCCACAATTGATTTTATCGAATTGTTGGGTAAACCATCTTTGGTTGTAATGGCTTTAAAATATGCTGGTTTTCCGGATGTTGCTTCATGGTAACCAAGTAATCCACCACCCATGGTTCCAATCCAGATTTTGCCTTTCGACGATTCGATAATTTGTAAAATGTAATCGTGATTCAATTTCGTTGAATCGATACCTTTACTGAAAACTTCAAATTTTGGCAGATTTTTATGTATTTCGTCTTTCCGGATAAGATTTAATCCTTTATCGGTACCAACCCACAAATTACCTTTACTGTCTTTTAAAATACTGCGAATAATTTTCGAGGATATCCCGTTTTTTTGCAGTTTTTCAGGCATGAACCATTGGTGTCCGGTAATTTCGCCTTCCGGATTTATCCTGAATTTGTAAAGCCCATCGCCATATGTTCCAACCCAAACAAGCGAATCGTCGTACCTTTCGATGGCAAACACAAATCCAACGGTTGAGGCAAACGCGGACAATGGCACTCGTTGCAGATTCACCGGATCGAAAGCTACCAGACTGGTTTTGAAACTTGTTCCGGCCCAGATGACACTTTTGTGCTTTTTTGAATTGGGGAGCAGTAACTCTTCGATGGCGTAAGCCCGGTTTTCTTCCAGCCGGTCGTTTAAAGTTAACTGTTTGAACCCTTTGGCGTAATTGGTTTTTTCCTGAACCGGCAGAACGTCAAGCCCGCCTTCTTCCGTTCCTATCCACAAATTCTGAAAATGATCTTCAAAAACACTACGGCAAAGGTTGTTCGAAATACTGCCTTTCTCGTTTGTCGGATGAAAACTCATAAATTTTTTGCGGTTCAGGTTAAAGGTGCTTATTCCACCCCCGCGGGTGCCGACCCAAATCTGGCCATTTTCGCTTCCGGTAATGCAGTACACAATATTTCCGGTTATCCCATCTTCGGTTAAACTGCTGGTAAAGTTACTTCTACGGGTGTATTGACCGGTTTTGTCCCGGAGGTAAAGATGAATGCCTTCCCGGTCGCCCGACCACAAAATATCGTTCTGCCAGTATAAGGCAGTTGTGGTGGTTGAATTTTCGATTAACTTAATCGTGTATCTTTCCTGATTGGTTTTTCCGGGGACAAGCTCATTTAACTGAAATCCTCCGGAGATAATTCCATTTTTTGTGTTGCAGAGCGAACGACCCGGAATCGGGTAGTGTTCGAATTTAAGGTTTTGAGCCGGCTCATACGGATTGAGGCAACGAAATAAGTTTTCGTTGGTTCCGATCCAGATATTCCCGCTCTGATCCTGAAGTAAGGTTCGAATCAGCTTGTCTGTCTGATTTTTATCGGTCTTTGGCATCAAACGGTCGATCTGTTCAATCGTTTCCATCTTGTCGTCAAGCATGATCCGGTAGCTGGTACCAAACCAGTTTCCGGTCCAGATGACATTATTCGTATCAACCATCATAAAAGTAATGTCATTGCTGTCGAACAGACCGGGATTTGCTTCTGTATTCCGGTAACTCGTGAACGTTTCGTTTTTAGGATTAAATTTCGATAGTCCTTTGTCATAGGTAGCAATCCAGATATTCCCCAGATTATCTTCATCGATGGCAATAATCAGATTACTGCTGATACTGTTTTCGCCATCATCTACCCGGAAGGTTTTATATTCATAACCATCAAAACGATGCAGTCCGTCCAGGGTGCCAATCCACAAAAAGCCAAGTTTATCCTTGTAAATGCAGTTAACGTCGTTTTGTGGCAGATTTTTGAATTTCGAAATTTTAATTCGTTCAAAATTCGATTGATCCTGAATGCTAAAAGCAAACTTGATTGATGTCAGAAAACAGAATACTCCGGCGAAAAGTATTAATCTCATTAGT
>CAYRBM010000075.1:0-25770 GCA_964422425.1 uncultured Odoribacter sp. | reverse complement strand
ATACGAAACCGTAAAATCAAATCAATTGACTCTATTTTAGAATCGAACTCAGGTTGATAAGTCATTTCCGGACACACCAACACTTTATTTCCTGTCTTCCTGACCCAAGCAATCATCGCTTCGCGCAACTTCGCATGATCAGATTCCTTATATTTCTCATTGGTCTCTTCCACCTGTTTGATCTTTTGCTCATTCCAGTCTATTTTCCTGATTTTGTGATAAGGAGTATAGCGCAACCGCGGGACGACACAAATAAGCTTGCCCGGATCCAACCCCTTTTCCTTCAAAAATGCGTCTGCACTTCGATCGTCGCGGATGTTAAGGTAAAAGGTGGCATCTGGAGCGAACAATATATGATTACCTGTAATCCCAGCTTTCTCAAGAGCTTTTATCGAGGCTGTTTCGCGGGTAAAAATAAACGAAGCGTTCAACAGAAGCGACTTTAACTGCTGCCCGATGGTTTGAATGGTGGTCCCGAAAATACCAAAAGGCTTTCCGGTTTGTTTGTGCCAGGCCTCCAGGTTATCGGCGCCAACCACTGATGGCCCGGACCCATGCACCATTAAATCAGCCTCATTAAAGGCTTTTAAAATGTCAGGGCTCGATACTGTTTTATCCGGGCCAACATCGCCGTAAACAATCGAAACTTTCGGAAAATTATGGTGTAGCATCTTGTTTACCTGTTCGTTTGCCCCACTTTTTTTCCAAAGAATAATTTTCGCTTCGGGCAAAAAGGTTTCCAGCACATGTAAAAGTCCAGGGGTATGCGCAATATCACCGATATTCACATCCTGCCAACCCGAAACAACCAGCAATGTCGGATGTTTCTTTACGCCGGCTTTTAATGTTCCCGGCAAAAGCAAAGCTCCCTGCATCAAGGCCATCATCCGCAGCCAATCTCTTCTGTGGTATTGTGTCATATAATCAAGTTTAGTCAATGTTTTTATCTACTTCTGAAATTACCGGAGCTTCAAGCAGCCCGAATGGAATCAGGCAATAATCGTCGCGCCAAAGCGTGGGATTGCCTTTCAGGCGCAGGTCGTACCAGTTGTTTTCGCCCCCAACGTTTGGCCATTGTGGATTACCTGTGAAACTTGCCGGCCCAACCTCATTCAGTTCGCCACCCGTGTGATGATGCGGCCCCAGCAAATTGCGCAGGGAGTTGATCAGCTCTATTTCAACCGTATTTTCTCCTTCTTTTATCGCTCCTGAAATATCTGTTTCCCAAGGACTAAAAACCAGAGGCGCCAGTTCCTTTTCGTTCACCTTCACTTTCAAAACGATGGCTTCAAACGATGGGAACGACAGAAAATATTTTTTCGACGGGAGCACTTTTTCAACTTTAAAAGAATTGCTCAAAACAAATTTCCCGGCATAAAACGGATAGCCTTGCAGCGCCAAATCGTTATCGAACGAGGTGTTTTCTTTGGTTATTTCAAACCGGCTCATGTGGTAAACCGGTTTTTCCACCAGCGTTCTGTCGCGATATTTTTGTGATATGCCTGAAGGCTGCGCAGAAGGTGTGGCAGCCACAGCAAAGTCTCCGATCAGGTATATGCTTTCAATCTCGGTGCCATAGCGTTTGATGGCATTCAGACTGGACGGTTCCGGCGACACGTAATCAACGACCATCAAAATTTCATTGCACCCTTCCTTTAAAGTTCCAGAAATGTCCTGAACCCGGAAAGCATGGTCACGATAAAATTCGGCGCCCTCGAAGTTGATTTCTTTCCCATTGATTGAAAACCGGTACAAGTGCGGCTGCTCGGCTACCAAAGAGCATTTCGCAGGAACATCGGCCACCAGCGGTTCAAACTTCAGGATAAGTTTGCCGGTGAACCGGTTTTTTGTGAGACGCTGATGAATTCCAATCACTGGTTCCGGGAAGCTGAATGTTATCCCATTGTCAGTTGAATAACACGCAAAATCCAGTGTCAGGGCATTGGGATCGAGGCGTTTTCCCTGCCATGCTCCCTGTATTTTGGCCAGCTCCGCTTTTGCTCCGGGAATCTGATAAACTTCCTTCAGGTCAGCCTCTTTCGAAGCGTCTCCAAAAGTTACCAGCCACGATTTGGTTGCCGCAAAGTGCAGTTTGATCCGACCATCTTTTTCGGGCACCAGCTTCATCGACCTCCCGTTTTCGGGATTCCAGAGCGCCAGGTTGGTCACCCGAAACGAAAACAACAGCTCGCCATCCACTTCCTTCAACCGCGAAGTATTCGACAATTGCAGAATTCCGCCATTGGGCACTTTTCGGTAATGGGTCCAGATCAATTCATTGTCCGATCCTTCAACTTTAAAATCGGCAGGCAAAACCTGATCAAGCGCTTCCGCAAAATTATTTTCAGTGACGAAACGGCTGATTTGTTTGAGCGATTCAATAGCTTTAGGGTTCAATTCTCCGTCCACATATTCAGGATATCGGCTATACACCAAAATTTTGCCTCCGGAAGCGCTAAACTTTTTCAAAATATCGAGTGTGGAATTCCTGATCACCAGCATATTGGGCAAAACAACCACCTTATAAGCCATTTGCCCGATGACCAGTTCCTGATTTTTGACTTGGGCAATTTCAGCCATGATCTGCTCATCTCCCAAATCGTAGTTGCGGTGGTGCTTTTGCAACAGGTTCAAACACTCGTCATATTTAGGATAGCAATCATTACTGACGCCCAGATATTCCGATTCGAGCGGATGAATCAGCAATAAATCAGCAGCATATTTCCCGATTGTGTTCACGTAGCACATCCGTGCCGAATAATCCTCGAACAATTTATTGTACTCCCAGTATGGCTGTGCTGGGCTGAAATTGGGCGGATAATCGCGTTTGCGCTCGCCTTTCATGCTGTACGACGAAAGGTGCGGAACAATGAAATTGATCCCGTTAAGCGTCAGCCAGTCGAGCAGCCATTTGCGGTCTTCAAAGTTCATGTTTTGGCCGCTGATGCCGTACGATTCGCTCATCCTGCGGGAAATTCCGTACTGATTGGCAACGCCCGAAACGCTTCGGGCCACATTCAGCGGAAGGTAATGCAAGCCAAGCTGATCGATGCCGGGCATTTGCATGTGGCGGTAGTTGACCATCGAGTTTCCGGAGTTGACCATCGCCGAATGAAAGGATTCTTCGCCGTTAAGGTGGCCGGTGAAAACCGCATTTATTCCGCCGCAATAAGTCCCGATCTGCTTGGTAAAGTTTTCCTCGAAAACACGCGAAATCGTTTGATAATACTGGTAACGCACTTTCCTGAAATTGTCGATGGTATCGAACAGCGAGGGAATTACGGGCAGCAGGTCGTAGCCGTGCATCGCTTTAAATTGATCCACAACAAACAGTGAAAAACTTACCGAACCCTCCCTGCCACCTGAAACTCTTGGCGAAATTTGCGGTTCATCGGTAAAAATGCCGGGAACTGTTTTCCCGATTTCGTCTTTATACCGGTCGAGATAGGGCGAATAGGCACTGTCGATAAACGCTTTTACCATGTTCGGATTCAGCAGGTCGGTGTAGCAGGTCCCGTTAAACCAGCCATTTCCCATCCGGGCTTTGTGGATGATGTATTTGAACTGATCGTCTTCAAACAACACCTGATCAGTTTCTTTTAGCTTCTCGTTTTTGTCAACCCGGCTCAAACACCGGGCATGAAAATCCTCGCTGATGAGCGGTATTTTTCCACCGGCAAACCCGCTCGGCCATTTATCTTCGTCATAAAACCAGGCTTTTATCCCGATTTCTTTTGACGTCCTGACGGCCACATCCATCGCCACCCACCATTCGCGGCCCATGTATTCGGTCAGCAATCCGCCACGGCTGTGCAGAAAGCTGCCGCCAAAACCACCGGCTTTGAACCCTTTGATTTGTCTGATCAACTCGGAGGTGTCCAATTTATCGTTGAGCGAATAAAACGGGGCGGACCGGTAATCGACCGGAGGGTCGAGAAAGGTGTCGGCTTTAATCCATTCTCCTGAATTTTTGGTTTTTGTGCACGCGGCAAAAGCAAGAATGGCGAGAATGAAATAGAGATGGTTTTTCATGTTTGTCAGTCAGGTTAATAAAGGATTTTCGCTATTTCCTCGGGTCGTACAACTGCGGCAGCCACACTTTAAAGAACGGGCGACCGTCCTTCGCATTTCCGGCTGAAGCATAGTCGCACAGTGCCACTTTAATTGGTTTCGCGCCTCCTTCGGCATACGATTCGGGCATAAACGGAACCTTAAATTCCATCCAGAGTTCAGGATTTTTGGGACTTACGGGTTCGAGTTCGATGTAGCCATCTTTCCCGGTAATTGGGGTGAGCACGGCTTCCATTCCGGGTTCGGCCAGGCGTGCATCGCGCGACAACAGTACCGGCCCGCGAACGATGGCCACATTCTCCGGTGAATCGCCCAGCCGGACAATCCGTCCGCGCATGTCCAGGTTCAGTTCAATGACATCGCCCGATTTCCAGTTGCGCTGAATGGCAGCAATAGTTCCGGCTCCTGAAATGTTTACAGTTCCGCCGTTCACAGTCAGCGAGGTTTTGGCGCTCCAGTTTGGAATCCTCAATTGTACCGACATATTTTCAGGCTTTTCCAACTGAATTTTTATCCTGATTTTTCCGGTTTCAGGATAATCGGTTTCCTGAACGACTTCAATTTTTTGCTTTCCGGGAGTTTGCATTGTATAGGTTCCAGCCGCGTAAAAATTAACCTGAATGCCCTTGTTTCCCGACATAACTGTGGTAAGCGGAAAGGTAAACAATCCGCGCGGGCCGCTGGCGTTGCAACAGTTCAGTCCCATTCCGCATTGTTCGGTGCCTTGTAACCGTTGTCCCGAAAGCGGGGTGTATTTTGCCCAGTCGGAACCATCGTGGCTCATCGACCCCAATAGCGCGTTGTAGTACGTTTCTTCAATGGCATCGGCGTATTTTGCTTCGCCGGTCAGGCGTAACAACTGCTGACTTAACTTCACCCAGGTGGCCGTTACACAGGTTTCCTGGTAATGGTAAACAGGGTGCGCCTGATGTTCGTTGCCATGAAACCAGCACTCCACCGCCGAACCCGATCCGGCCACGTTGATTTCAGTCTCACGGATGCTTTCCCAAGTGTTTTCTACTGCTTTTTTGTACTCTGCTTTGCCGGTCAAACGGTACAGTTCCAGCAAACCTTCGTAGCACGACATCATTTCGTACGCTTTCTGTCCCTGCTCCCAACCGTACCAACTGGCTTTTGGCTTCGGGAATCGTTCGGCCACCGGAACTGTCGATTTCGAAATCAGTTGAGGTCCATCGGGACTCTCCCACTGACGCACAATTTCTTCGGCAAAATCGAGATATCTCTTTTCGCCGGTGCGCGAATACAATTGGCAAATCGGCTCCAGCACCGACGTTGCTGCCATGCCGCGGTGATTTCCCAGCTTCACGATCAGCGCGTTGCGGTCTTTCAGTTCTTTCATCAGGTGGTCGGCCACTTTGCTGGCGGCGGTCAACGATTTCTGGTCTTTCGTCAGATCGTAGTACGACAGCAGCCCCAGCATACAATATTTGCGTCCCCAGATGTCCCATGCTGCCAAATGTTTATCATCGGCATAATTCCCGATATAGCCATCGGGGGTTTGGGTGGCTATTAAACCTGAAACGGCCTGATCGAGCACTTTTTTCAACGGAGCTTCGGGTTTGTAATGGTAGGCCAACATGGCAGAGGTGAACCATTTTCCCCAGAATTCGCTTTGCCAGCAACTGGCTTCGGTGCGGTTGCGAAATGGCGCGACCAACCGTTCTACATCTTGCGCCAGGATGCGGTTTTGGTACGAGGCATCGAGTTTTTCGCCTACAAAGCCTTTTATTTGTGCCGATTTAGCAGCCGACAATTGATCGCTTACACGAGGTGTAACCGGCTGCGATATCACCATTCCGGCTAAAATAATGAAGCAAATCAAGAATGCTGAAATTTTGATCATGTGAATTAGGTTTAGTTAATAACAACTTTTGAAACGATGGGAAAATGGTCGGACGGGAAACTGTACTGTCCGTAAAAATCAGTTATCACGCCATAGTTGAGCACTTTCACCTGTTTACTTACAAATATATAATCAATTCTCCGGCTTCGGGGGCGGGTGGGCGCTGAATTATTGCCTGCTTCTTCAGCCCTGCGGCGAGCCTGCGCCATAAACAGCGAATCCATCCGGCGTTCACGGACCGGGTCGTACCCAAAACCGCTCGATGTCCTTTCCGGCCCGTAAGGCGGAATTTCGGTCACTTTGTACGCATCGTTCAACAGGGTTTCCAGCGTGGCTATTTGTTCGGTTTCAGGAGTTGAATTTAAGTCGCCTACACAGATAACTGGCTTGTCTTTGGCAATCTCCTTGATTTTTACCACCATCAGTTTGGCGGATTCGCGTCGGGCCACTGCCCCCAGGTTGTCGAAATGGACGCTGAAAAAATAGAATTCGTTTTTAGCCTGAAGGTCGCGGAATCTGCCCCAGGAGCAAACCCGCTTATTTACCCGCGAATCCCAACCGATAGTTGGTTTATCGGGCGTTTCGCTTAACCAGAAGTCGCCTGATTCGAGCATTTTGAACCGGTCTTTCTTGTAGAAAATGGCGCAGTGCTCACCCGCCTGTTTTCCGTCGTCGCGGCCTTTGCCATACCAGGCATACTGCTGAAGTTGAGCAATGTCGTTCACCTGATTAAACATTCCCTCCTGAATCCCGAAAATATCGAAATCGTGGAATTGGATCAGTGCCTTCACATGATCTTTGCGGTTGGCCCAAACATTGGCCCCGTCGTGTGGGTTATCGTACCGGATGTTGTAGGACCCCACAACAACCGGGGACTTTTTCTGGGCGAAGCCCGTTTGCAAAATCGTAACGAAAAATGCAAACAATAAAATTGTCTTTTTCATAGGTCTGTAAAATGAGTTAATAGTTCATCCCTTGTTATGCACATTCGTTTTAATCGATACAAAAATTATACGTTTGGTAGTCACAAGGTTTATTGTGGGTTTTAATTACAGTCACTCGCTGTTCAGTTCCTTTGTTCAGGATAAAAGAGTAGCAGAAATCAATAATTTCGTTGAAGTTAGTTGTCATCGGCTTGCTTGCTATTTCGTGAGCGGCATTACAATAAGTATATAACCAGTAAGGAGTTCCGACCTTTTTCAGCTTTTCGGAAATTGTATAGGCACCATGCAAAATTAAATAGCCGGGCTGACTTTCCTTGCAATAATGGTGCGAAGCCGATCCATATGGAACCAGATTATCACATGTTCCATGAAAAAGCAGCGAAGGAACTGCCGATTTTGCATCAATTTTCGAAGTATCAGGAATTGCTCCAGCCATCGAAATTACTCCGGCATAGGATATCGGTACACGCTCAGAATTGTAGTGGTAAGGAGGTTGGTAAGCGGCATTGAGTACCGCTTCAGCACCAGCACTGCCACCCGATAGAATTATTTTCCGCGGATCGATACCCATTTTTTTGCGGTTTTTAACCATGAAAGTTGTGGCATCCTGGATATCTTCAACCGATTTACGGAATGTAATTAATTTGTCAGCAGCCGGACAATTACAACCAAATGCGGTCTCCGTCCCTTTTCGTGTCAACCTGTAGCTTATTGAAGCCGCAACATATCCCCGCCGAGCAAGCTTTTTGCAAAATTCCTGAATATCAGACCTGTCACGGGTTCCTCCATAAAAACCACCTCCATGTACATAAATTATTAGTGGCCGTTTTACCTGATTGTCGGATGCCGGAAAGTAGGCGTCAAGTTCGAGCGACTGATCATCTTTGGAGGCATACGTATATGTTTCCACCCTAACAGAGTCAGTAATTTCGTCTTTGTAACGGTTTTGAGCAAGAGCATTTAGACTAAACAGTAGTAAGGGGATGAAAACTTTTAAAGTAGCTAAGTAATTCTTCATTGGCAAAATTTAGTTGTATTAATTCACAAAGGAAACTAAGGGCGGTTAAATGTCAAAATCAAAAGATAAACCCTGCTCTAAAAGGTAATTTTTGATCTTTCGGGTACCCTTCAGGACTTGGGGTAACCCGAAAGATCAAAAAGAGAGAAATTCAAACATGTTCCAGTTATTACTGCGGCGTAATAAACTTCACGCCCATGAACCGGATCAGTGCCTCGCATTTTTCTTTCCCGTTGTAAGGCGAATATACTTTTCCTGAAATGTAGCGCCTTTCGGGATTGATATCCAGCAGGCGGAGGTAACCATCGCCATAATTTTCGTTCTGGTAGTCTGTCAGTATCTGGTAAATACGGTTTCCGTTTTCACCCCGGTCGTTACGCCATGTGGTGTTTCCGGTGTGGCCGCTCAAAACCATCAGGATGTTCGGATGCTTTTTAATGAGCATTTCGTAGATTTCGTAGGGGCTAAGGTCGCCATAACCGGCATTCCGTTCAGCAATATCTCCGCTGCCATTCAGGTGATAGTGGGTCAGGATGATGACGTTGTGGTTGGGATGTTCGGCAACCACTTTACCCGCCCAATCAACCGGCTCTTTTCTGGCACAAAACTCCAGTGAAACGATCAGCCAGTCGAGGCCTCCGGCTTTAAACGTGTAATACGCATTGTCACTCTTGCCCTCTTCAAACCTGCCTTTTTGCCCCATTAACCTGCTTACAGGGAAATAGGTGTTGAACTTGGTCGTTTTTCGGAGGTTGATGTGAGTGGCACCCGGAACGTTGGAAGCAGCGCTCCCGCTGTTTACGCCAACAGCCTCGGTATCGTGATTGCCAAGACAAAGCACATAAGGCATTTTCGCATCGTCGAGAATTTTAAAGCAATCGCTTGCCGTTTGCCAATGACGTACATTATCGTAATCAACAATGTCGCCCAGGTGCAAAACGAACGGTATATTCAGCGAGTCTTTCTTGTCAACAATCCATTTTAGCTGGCTGACAAGCATCTCGGGCTTTTGGTTGACTTCGCCCTGCGTGTCGGGCAAAACTGCAATGGTAAATTTTTGTGCAAAAACTTGAGGCGTGTAAAACAGGATCAGTAATACTATCGCCAGGAAATACAGAGTTCGTTTCATGTTTATTTTCTTTTAAAGTTATTCTATTTTATTCTGATGATTTTATTCAACAATTATCCCGTTAACAAATTCATTCTGACCAAATGTATTCAGGTCGGTGACTTTCACTCCATTTATGAAATAATCCTTTACGTGGATGTAGTTGATCATGTGGTCGTTGTCAAATCCTGAAAAATACATCGAAGCTTCTTTGCGGCAATTGAAATCGATATCTCCGAAATAAATGTTGTCGCGGATAAATTTGTCGTATTCTTTCAACGATGAATTTTGGTCAATCGGAACGTTTTCACCTTCGGCCAAAGGCTTAACCAGATTAGCTGATTTATTGAAGCGTATACGATCAAAGTAAATGTCGCTAATGGTTCCGCGGACTGTATCTTCTGAATAAAAGGTGGAATAAATACCAAAAACCGCAATTTTACCCCAGGCATTTGGAACAATTGGCGTTGTCCCAATGGTCAGGCTGTCGGTGATGGGCTCTTCAATGGTTATGTTGTTGAAATGAATATCTCGGATGTGGCCCCGGTCGCAATTCTGAATATCGAGCGCAACAGCCGTGAACCGTGGAATCTGGCAATTCGAAAAGGTGACATTCCGAATGGTGTCGGCCACAATACTGGCCCCGATTTCGATAGCCCGCCCCCAGTCGTTCCAAAGCACGCAACTGTCAACCAGAATATTTTCAATGATTTTATACGGTTCAACATAGGCTCTTTTGGTTCCACGGATGACAATATTGTCGTCGAAGGTTCGGATAAAGGTATTTTTGAATACAATGTTTTTGCAACTGACAATATCCAATCCGTCGGAATTGTAGCGCCAATGCCCGATTAATTTCAGGTTGTTGAAAGTAATGCTGTCGCAGTTGGTTGGGATAATGGCCCAGAAATGTGAATCGCGAAGAATAATTCCGCTGACGGTAGCATTGGTTACCTGCTTCAGCCAGACCATGGCCGGAGCCTCTCCCCGTTCAATTTTACTGGCATCGAGAATTCCCCTTCCGGCAATTTTAATATCGCGGGCATTCTCGCTGCTGATGTAGCCATAAACCACAGCACCGCCATCGATGTAAACCGTTTCGCCGGTTTTTACATCAATCTTTCCGGCTTCGTGTATTCCCGGCCCGAAATAATGCACTTTCGGATCGCTTTTATCCACTTTTTCGGTTTCAGGCGGATTGGCAAAAACATGAAGCGCCTTGTGGTAGCCGTTTACTTCAACCACAAACTGCATGGGTTTTCGTAACTTGAATTCGATTGTTTTCCCCCGAACTGTAGGCTCAATCCCAAATTCCTTCGGACGAATTTCTAGCGAATTGATTTCTGTGGAAGAGGTGATGCGGACACTCACTTCTTCCGAAAAATCGAAATAAGCAAACGACGCTATTTCGGTTTGGTTTTTTGGCCGTTGATATCCAGGCCAAATTTGGTTGATCGGGTATTTCGAGACCCTCGCCTTGTACACAAACACAGGCTGATTGTTTACCGACATCTCAAAATCAGTCGATTCAGGTTCACCTTCAGGCGCCGGATAAACAATTACTCCCGACTTACATCCAGTCAAAGTAATTGTCAGTAAAAGAATATAAATCAGATGGTTTTTCATAGCTATTTCCCGTCAACTACTTCTTTGATCATCTTCAGTTTGGCTGCATTCGGGTCGCCTTTGGTGGGAACCAGATAACCGCCTTCTCCCAATTCGTTCCAGGCATAAACCAGGATTAACCGTTCTTTCGTGGTTTTGGTTGGGTTGTCCTCCATCCATTTAACAGCATCTTTCAGGAAGCTTTTGAACAACTGCGGCGAACTGTCGGGGAAATACCAGCCTTCTTTCTGGTTAAGCCCTTCGGGGCCTTCCCACGGACGCTTGTCCCATCCCGAATTGAGCACCGGAATGTAGGGTTGTGCTTCGGAGCCTTTCCAATTTGGTTTGGCCTTATCGATCAACTCCTGAAATTTATGCTCTTCGTGTCCGTCGGCATAGCCCGAAGTCAGGTTGTAATGCGTGCTGTGGGTAAACGCCTTTTTCCTGGCCGGTGCGCCACAGCCTGCAATCGACAGTCCATCTTTAAACCCTTCCTTTTTGGCTGTAGCCTGCATGATGGCTATTTGTTCGTCAGTAATAGCTTCGTCGCCTGTTCCAAAAATGACCACCAACGGTTTCCCATCTACTTTAATGTATTGCGGATCCCTGAAAAATCTGGTCCAGTACTTCACGGCGCTTTCCCAATTTTCGTTCCCCAATATTTCAAAACCAGCATGATTGGCAACCAGCAAGCTGTATTTCAGCCGGTTTCTGTTTTTGGCTTTCATGTACAGCTCCATGCTCGTGTGGTGGTGGTCTTTTTCAATCGCCGGAATGTTGATTGGGCCTTTGTTATCCTTCCAATACCAGCAGAAAAGGAAAAAGTCCAAACCATTGTCGGCGGCCAGATCGATTTGACGTTCCATGATTTCCATAGTATCATCGCGCCATCCCCAAACAGGTTCTCTTTCCGAAAAATCGCGGACAAAGCGTTTGGTCAGGTGTGTCGGTGCATTTTTAGCCCACGGCTCATTGGGGTTGTCGGCGTGACGATTTTTTCCAGCCCACCCGTCGAAATAATAAGCTCCTACTTTCACGTTGGCTTTGTTTCCCTAGGCATTCGCCTCATGAAGACTTCCGGCGAAAATGAAAAATACAATCAGCGCTGCTACCATTGGAAGCAGGAAATTTCGGGCAGTACTTTTCTGAAAAGTCGCGGTATTCGTGGTACAATCAACTGAATACTTTTTCATGGTTTTGTGGTTTGTTGGTTTATATTTTTCCGGCCTGAAAGGCCAAAATATCATAGCCCAGGGCAATCCCGGTAAAACCGGGAGCCGCCCTGGGTAAAGGATGCAGAAGAAAAACCGTCCGTGAGAATACAATGAACAAAGCAAATAATTCCTTTCGGACGGAATTGGACGGAATCATTTCTCGGGAAAACAAGGTCATCCTGTTCGTCCGAATTAAGATTTTTTCCTTTATGGAGGATTTCCCTCGGACGAATTTCGTGTCCGCTTTCCAAACCCAGGGCGCCACTTCGTTTGCCCTGGGCTAGGTTATGTGGGCCTTTCAGGCCTTCTTTGCTTTCGTCGATCATTATTTTCTCATTAAAAGATGTGCATAAAGAGTAGCTTCAAAAAGAGATGGGCGGGGCATACGCAGCGCGCCCGTGGTGAGTCAGGATTAGTGAATTAATCAATACCTGTCATATTTGCCGTCAACAATCACGTCTTTTACAGCTTCGAGATAGCCGAACCCGTTGAGCATATCGGGCAAAAGGTAACTGCCTTCTACCCATTCGTTCCATGCGTTAATGGTAATCAGTTTGGGCTGTTCCGGGTGGGCATCGGCATATTTTTTTGCTTTGAAAAGCAAGGCTGCAAAGCTCTCTGGCGTATTGTTGTAATGAACAACGTCTTTAATTCCTTTTGCCGGGAAACGTGGCGTATCGTCCCAGCCAATGGAAACGCACGGGAAAACCGGGACATCCAAAACGGCATCCAGCTGTTCGCGAATTTTGATGGAGTTGGTTCCGTAAGCGATGTAATCCTCAACCCGTCCTCCCATGTTGTACATGGCTACACTGTTGAAGCCCATCGCTTTTACCTGTTCCTGAAATTTTTTCGCCCTTTCGTCCGACATCAGCGAACCGCCGCCCTGGTTCCACTGGATATGCAAACCCGGAAAACCCGCTTTTTTCACTTCATCGCGAAAATAATCGAGCGCTTTGCGGGTTTCTTCCACGCTGCCGCCAAAACTTTCCATCAGTTTTTCAATGCTGAAGACAGAAAACAGAGGCTCTCCATTGATCTTCAGGTAATTTGGCCGTTTAAAATACTGATTGATGACCCTGTCAACAATGGTTTTATAGTTTTTCCAGTCCACTTTGGCATCCCAAAGAATTGAAGTGTCGTCGCCATAACGGTGATAGTTCCAGTAATTGTGTTTCACATCGTGGTTAGCCCACATGATGTAAAACTGCATTATCGAATTGTTTTTGGCTTTCAGGAAACCATCGTTTAGGGCGCTTTCCAGGTACGGTCCTTCTTCATACCAGTACCAGTCGTACACAAATACGTTGACGCCGTGGTCGGTCGCCACATCGATCCATTTCTCCACCACTTTCGGGTCGTTGTCCATCTCGTAGCCCCACAGCGGCTGGCGGGGCTGGTAATGCCCTTCGAAACGCGGGTTTCCTTTTTTGATCACCTCCCATTCGCCAATGCCTTCCGACCAAAGTTTTTTCCGTGCCAACGGATCGTCGTGGCACGATGGCCAGATGTACGCGGCCACCAAATAATCGTTTTTTACTGCTTGCTTTTTTTGCTGCGATTTTACACTGGACACACTCATAAACAAGACGGCTAGCACGATCGCCGTTCCAATTTTCATCCTTAAATTTTCCATATCCTTATTTTTTATTTGCCATAAACTACACGTTTTATCGCTTTCAGGTAAGCCCCTTCCGGGTCGTCCTTGCAAGGCACCAGCCAGCCGCCTTCCCCGATTTCATTCCAGGCGTAAACCAGTCCCAGCCGGTCTTTGGTGGTTTTGTAGGGGTTCGCTTCCATCCAGTCGGCCATTTCGCGGATGTATTGCTCAAATTCGGCGGGCGTCCCCCGCTGAAAATGTGGAGTTACCGTTGAGCCCTGCCCAAAACCATCCCCATTTTTAGCTTCCCACGGGCGGCAGTCCCAACCCGCTGTAGCGCAGGGAATGTATGGCATGACGGGGCGGTCGGTGCGTTTCCACACCGAGATATTCCAGTCGGCCAACAATTTATAGGGATAGACATCGGTTAAGTTAAGCCCGTCCTTCGGTTTGGTATTGTATAAGGTTTGCGCCTGAAAGCCGTTTGCGGTGGAGCAGTTTCCGCAACCAGCCAACAAAACCCCGGGAAACCCCGCTTTAATAGCTGCTTCCTGAAGATACTCCAGTCCGGCTTTATCGGCGCCGTTGGGCAAGAAGATCGTGACAACCGGTTTCCCTTCCGACTTCAGGTAGCGGGGATGTTTGAAATATTTGGTAACCCAGAAGTCGGCAGCCTGTTTCCAGGCGTCGGTACCAACAATTTCGTGCCCCGAGTGATTGGCCACCAGCAGGCAAAATTCCATCCGCGCGTTGTTTTTCGCGTTCATAAACATGTACATGGGTTGGTGCTTCGAGTCCTTTTCAATGGCCGAAGCGTTGATTGGCCCTTTGTTGTCTGACCAGTACCAGCAGTACGAGAAAAAAGCAATCCCGTTATCGGCGGCCAGATCAATCTGCTGTTCCATGATGGCCTGCGTATCGTCGCGCCAGCCCCAGATGGGTTCTCTTCCGGCGAATTCGGTAGCCAGCATTTTGGTAAAGTGCGTGGGCATCCCTTTGGCCCAGGCATTTTGCGGCGTGCCATCGTCGTAAGGGCATTTGCCCGCCCAGCCTGCAAAATAATAGGCGCCGAGTTTTAAACGTGGGGCAGGCTCCGGCACGACTTTGTCTTCGGCGCATCCATTCAGGCATAATGCGCAGGCAAATAGTAAAGCTATTGCACACCTTTTTCTACTGCGAATTATAATCTGGTTTTTTGAGTACAAGAGTTCAGTATGGATTAATTTTTTCTTCATTTTTCTGTTTTTCCTGAAGGTTTATCAAAAACAGCCCGCCTGATCGCTTTCAGATACTCGCCTTTCGGGTCGTCTTTGCAGGGAATGAGCCAGCCGCCTTCACCAATCTCGTTCCAGGCGTAAATTATTCCCAGCCGGTCGTTGGTGGTTTGTTCCGGATGCGATTCCATCCATTCGGCCATTTTCCGGATGTATTGTTCCAGCTCGGCGGGCGTACCCCGGTCGAAATGAACAGAAACAGCCGATCCCTTCCCAAAGCCTTCACCATTTTTGGCTTCCCACGGACGGCGGTCCCATCCGGCGGTAGCTACCGGAATATAAGGCATCCCATTATTTTGCCTTTTTTCCCAAACCGAAATGTTCCAGTCGGCCAGCAATTTAAAAGGATAAATATCTTCGAGGTTCAAGCCCTCCCTGGGTTTTGTGTTGTATAAAGTTTGTGCCTGAAAACCATTTTCCGAAGAAGAATTTCCGCAGGCGGCAACCAGCACACCGGGAAATCCGGCTTTGCGCGCAGCCTCCTGAAGATAGGCAAGTCCGTCTTTGTCGGCTCCGGCAGGCAGGAAGATCATTACCACCGGTTTCCCGTCTGATTTCAGGTATTGTGGGTGTTTAAAATAATTTTCAATCCAATAGTCAGCGGCTTGTTTCCATGCTTCGGTTCCAACAATTTCGGCCCCGGCGTGATTGGCAATAAGCAGGCAATATTCCATCAACTGGTTGTTCCGGGCTTTCATAAACAAGTTCATCGGCAGATGCTTGGAGTCGCTTTCAATGGCCGTTGGATTGACCGGCCCTTTATTGTCGCGCCAGTACCAGCAAAACGAGAAGTAGCCGATTCCGTGATCGGAAGCCAGCTTGATCTGCCGTTCCATCAGTTCCTGCGTGTCGTCGCGCCAACCCCAGATGGGTGTGCGACCAGCAAATTCAGTAGCTAATTTTTTGGTGAAGTGAGAGGGCATCCCTTTGGCCCATGCATTTTCGGGGGTTCCGTCGTCGTAGGGGCATTTTCCGGCCCAACCGGCGAAATAGTAGGCGCCGAGCTTCATCCGGGGAGTTTTTTTTGCTGAAACTATAGAAGGACAAATGTTCAGCATTAAAAAGCAAAATGAAAATACAATCGGCCAATGAAAAAGTTTTTTCATGGTCATTGAGTTTAGTTGGTTTAGAATAGTTCGTTCCGAAAATATACAATCGGAAGCAGCCTCGCGAACTAAATTTGGAAAAACAGCGAGGCTGCCCCGAAAGTACCTTGTACACACTATGAACCAAAGCCACGAAAGCGCAAAGCAAACTGTTCGCGCCTTCGCTTCTTGGAATTAAAACTTCGGTTTTGTTGGTATATACTAATAAACAACCGGTTTGTAAACTTCCATTACCACCGCACGGTCGCGAATGACCAGCGTATCGGTTGCAGAATAAGTCTTTCCACTGCTTGTAAACTGGTACTGCAAATGGATGGCATCGCGTTTTTTGTTTCCCCATTCATCGGCATCATCGGCAAATTTCCCCGTCCCGGTAATGGTAAACGCTGACCCTGTATTTTCCTTCACAGTGCAATTTCCGTTGTCATCAAATGTCAGCATCATGTTCAACGCGCCGGACAGCGATGTAGAACGTACTGTTCCCGACACGGCAACCTGGTTTCTGGCTGTAGTTACCAAGCTCCAAACCTCATCATCCACTATATATTGTTTACGGTAAACATTAGTTTCGACTACAGTGTTGCTGGCATCCTTCACCACGCTTACACCCCGGTGGAGGTATTTTCCATGATACGGATTAATAAACTTCACGGCAAACATGGTGAAATTCTTGGGTGTAACGTCCCAGTGGCTAATTATTCTGGGATCGGGATTTAACCTGGTAGTTCTGCCTTGCAAAACAGTATCAACATCAGCAGAACCCAACAAGCGAACAGGAATTACATACGTGTTTTTAATCGACAGTGGGTCGTTAAAAAACGCTTCTGTCAACTGCACTTCGATATTGCCATTGACCGCCCCTGCCGGGATTGTCAGTTTGTTTGCCGAGCTCAGCGAATAATACGACGAAGGCATCAACCGAATGGTATCTTTTGATGATTCGAACAAAACCCTGTTGCAAAGATTGGGCGCTACTTCGATATCAAATACACGGTCTTTCGTGTTTTCGTAAACGCCGCCCATTGCTGCAGATATCAGGAATTTGTGGTTATTGTCATTCGTATTGTCATAGATATAATCTCCCAACACCAGTATCCGAACCGGATGTTGATAGGGGAAATAACCTGACGTATAATCGAAATCTGCGAACTCGTTTTCCTGGTTTTCGCAAGCCACCAGTCCGGCGAACAGTGCGAGTATTAATAGTATTTTCTTCATTTCAAAAAATTTTAGGTATTGTTTTGTTGCCCAATTATCCGTTGAATACTACCATCCTTTGTTTTGAACCAAAGAGTTGTACTTGAGGAATTCCCTTTCAGGAATAGGCCCGTAGTGCATGTATTCATTGTTGTACAAACGAGGTTCGACATCTACCACCGTAAAATTGGTTTTGTTGATGTTGACACCCTTGGCCGTTTCGTTCAGATTGGCTTTCCAACGGCGCAAATCCCAGAAACGGAAACCTTCGAAGCAAAGCTCCAGCCGTCGTTCGTTCCTGATCAGATTTCTCATGGCTTCTTTGCTGCTAATGGATGCCAAATAATTATCAGGTTGGGTAATTCCGGCGCGTTTGCGGATGGCGGCAATTACTTCGCGGGCCGAGAACGCAAAGGTCCCTTTACCATCAGGGCCCCATGCTTCGTTGGCTGCTTCGGCATAAATCAGGTAAAGTTCGGTAGCACGCATGTGTACCTCGTAATGCTTTTTGGTGCTTGGCGAAACCGGGTTCACATTGACATCTTCGCGCAACAATTTTTTCAGGTAATAGCCTGTGCGGGTTGAAGTTTGGATCGAATCTTTTGCATCGGTGCCGCCACCCAGACCTGTTTTTATTGTTTTGCCAGCCAGCGTATTACCGTTATAAACAATGTACATAGCCAGTCGCGGATCGCGGTTGGCATACGGATTTGCGGGGTTGTAATTGCTCAACGGGTCGGAAATAGGATAACCATTGACGGCCGGAAAAGCATCGACCAGGTTCTGCGTTGGGTTAACCCGTCCGCTACCAAATAATGAAGGTGGAAATTGAGCCTGCTCCCTGCTATTTGTAGTGGCAATGGCCCTTCTCCAAATCATTTCTTTCTGGTCTTTATTGGAAGAAAGAACAATGGCGTCAATCAAACTGGCGGTGTAGAACTTATGTCCATTGGGGTCGAGCCCGGCAATGCCGCCGATTCCGGTGATGGCTGAACCTGCATAATTGGCTGCTGTAGCCCACAGGTTGGCATCGTCGCTGGCAAAAGCGGGGCTCGCTGCCAGTAAGGCAACACGGGCTTTCAACGCTTTTACAATACGACCACTGATGCGCTGGTTAGCGCGAAGCCCAAAAACAGAGTTGTAGTTTGCTACGTTCGCCCCTTCGAAACCGGCGGGAAGCTGGCCTCCTGCAGCGATGTCAACGTAATCGTCCATCGTGAGGTATTCGAGCGCTTTATCCAAATCGGCATAAATCCTGGCAACCGATTCGGTAAACGTAGCCCTGGAAACATTGAAATTGTTGTTCACCTTTTGGAATTTGTCGTATAGCGGGATACCCAGCAATTTGTTGTCGCTGCCTATTCCTCCCACTGTGGTGAGCAGGTGGTACTGAAACAAGCCCCGCAAGGCATAGGCCTCTCCCTTGAAGCGCCTTGCATACATTGAGTTCAGTTCATCGCTGGTCCATTTCCACGCAACGGTATCAATAATGCTCATAAATTCATTCAGGTACAAAATGGCCGAATTACAGTTGTCCCATTGGTCAACCGGATTGTATATTGCCGACCACTGGCCTGTTGCCATGCGGAGATAACTGTTCAGCTTGTCGTTCGAAACCGCATCGTCGGTAGCCACATCGTTAAAACTTAGGCTGTTGGTTGGCAGTTTAACGTAGGCGGTCAATAGTAACCCTTCTCCAAATGCAGGGTCGCTATAAATCCGGTCGACAGTGCTGTGGTTATCGTTTCCTGGCTCCAGCATATCTTCACAACTGCCAAACAGGAATGGCAGTATTATTAATATGGAGAATATTTTTAGTAATCTCATAATGATTTTGTTTTTGTAGGTTAAAACATTGTTTTTACACCAATTGAGAACGACCTGTAATACGGCTCAGCCCCAATGCTTAACTCTCTGATGTCTTTATATTTTGAAATGGTCAAAAGGTTTGATCCATCTACAAAAACACTCAGATGTTTCATTTTCAGGTTTGTGGCAATGTTGGTCGGCACTTCGTAGGTTAATTGCACCCGGTCTAAGGTGAAATAATCATCCTTATACAACCAGAATGTTGAACTACGGTAATTGTTGGTGCTCGATAACGTACTCAACCGTGGCAGCGTGGCAGTAGCTTTGGTTGATTCGGTCCAGCGGTCGAGGATGTATGTTGAATACTTGTCGTTGCCGTCCACCCAGTAATAATCGTTGGAGAGGTATCCATCGGCGCCCATGCGTCCGTTGCCTTTGGCAAACAGGGTCAGGTTTTTCCACGACAATTTGAGGTTTAAACCATAAGAAAGGGGAGCCTGCGAACGTCCAATCAACACTTCATCATTTGAATCAATGATCCCATCGCCGTTTTGATCAACATACTTAATATCGCCTGGCTTTACCGCACCAAATGCTTGAATTTCATGATTGTCAATGTCTGCCTGATCCATAAAAAAACCATCGGCAACAAGGCCAAAACGGGCATCAATCGGATGTCCAACCCGATACTGGTAGTCGTTGGCATAAATTTCGTCCCTTTTCAAAACTTCGGAGGTAGCATAAAGAGCGTTGGCACCAAGAACAAATGTCAGGTCGCCTAGTTTTTGGGTATAAGATAAGCCCAGTTCTGCACCGCGATAGGCATTGCTGTCGAAATTTTCGTAAGGGATGAAATTGACATAATAACTTGGATATTGGGTTTGAGGTCTTGTTATCTGGTCATAATAGTCACTTACAAACACGTTCGCATCCACCGAAAGTTTGTTGTCAAAAAATACACCGCTAGCGCCAAAATTGAATTCTTTGCGTTTTTCAAAACCCAGTCGGTTATTACCGCCTTGAACGGAAACCGTTCCGCTGCCAGACCAAGTTCCTTCAAACCAAGAGTAATTTCCTGTTCCTCCGTATCTATTGTCATAGTAATAGAATCCACCAATCCCAATATCAGAGTTTATTATACCTCCAGATATGCGAAGCTTAAGAAAATTTACGGCAGAAGCTGATTTCATAAATTCCTCAGAACTGATTAACCATGCTAACCCCAATGTTGGAGAAAAAGCACCCCTGTTCCCTTCCGGTAGTTTTACAGAATTGACATACGCGCTGCTGAAATCAGCCATATACTTATTCTTATATCCATAGGCTAACCGTAAGCCCATATTCACATTTTTATTGCCGAAAAAGTCTCCTCTGACCTTATACCTGTTACCATAGCCTAGCAAGGAACCACTGATCTGATGCACATCAGAGAAAGTCCGTTTGTAGTCGAACATACCATAAAACCCAAATCTTCTTGTAAAGGAAAGGTCGCTAACATTCTGATTTCCCGATCTAATATCCGAACCGTATTTGGAAAGGCCATCAATTGAATTTGTTCCAGCATTCCATACCGGTTCATAAACAGAATACTCGTTGGTAATGGACTGGTTATAGTTCGTATAGAAATCAAAACTAACATTTGTTTGGAAAGTCAAACCTTTGACTATTTCTTCCAAATTAAATTCAATTCTATTGTCAACTGAAAAATTTCGCTGCACATTTTCAGTTCGTCCGCCAGAATATCCATTTGCAATAGGGTTGGTAAGATAACTAGAAGTACCACCCAATAAATATTTCCCATCAACATCGTTTTTCCGTCCCTTTAACAATGAATTCTCCGGATCGATCAATTCAATTGGGATTAATGGCACGAACAAGTTAGGCTTCAGAGTTGCCGCTTCACCCCAATAATCACCTACAGCTCCTTTCTCATTGTTCAAAACAGCTGTAGCATTGATAGAACTTTTCACCCAGCTGTTTATTTTCATATCTACATTGCCTCTTGCATTGAATCGATTGGAACCCGCAGTTGTACCCTCACCAAAATTTAACAGGCTCCCTGTTTGTTCCCATCCTAGATTAGAATAGTACGTTGCAATGTTATTTCCACCAGACAATTCAGTTGTTATTCTTGAAAATGGTCTTATTTTACGTAGATATTCATCAGAATAGTAGTCAACGCTTGGGTAACGATATGGATTGCCAGTACGGTAATTGGCAATGGAACTTGCATCAAACTGGGGAGAAAGTCCATCATTTATCCGTGCTTCATTGTATAATTCCATGTAATCGGCAGAGGACAAATATTTTGGCAATGCCGTAGGACTTGAAAGGCCATAATGACCTGTTACATCTATTCTTTTCTTATTCGCCTGTCCCCTTTTTGTCGTGATCAACAGAACTCCGTTTGTGGCTTCGCTACCATACAATACCGATGAATTGATATCTTTAAGAACGGTTATTTGTTCTACTTCTGACAGATTTACATTCTCGGCACTACGGGGCAAACCATCGACAATCACCATGCCGCCACCTATTCCGCGAATGTTTGAACTTCCAAGTAATCCGGGAATACGTCCGTTTAATGCCTCAGAGATGCTTTGAATATTGTCATATTTAAGAATCTCAGAAGGGTTTAATACGCTTATTGCGCTGGTAAGATTTCCTCTTTTTACTTTCCCAAAGGCAATGTTTACATTGTCCTTCTCGCCGTACATGAATATAGATCGTTTTAACACAAAACTATTCGGATCCTCATATCCTCCTGATTTAACTAAAGTTGACTCGTATCCATCAGCTTCTATCAGTATATCGGTTTGAATCGGAACAGAAATTGAAAAGCGACCAGATTCGTCGGTTTTAGCATTGGATGCTCCTTCGTTCCCGAAAATAGTTGCTCCTGCAACAGGCTTCCCTTCTTCGTTCACTACAATCGACTCTATGGTTATCTTGCTTCTTTCGTTTTTACCTTGTGCAGTGACATCAATTGGAAATATCAATGCTATTAAATACAGAAAGATTAATATTTGTATATATTTCTTCTTCATTTTCTAACTTTTTTATGGTTATTCATCTACTTACCAGCCCGGATTTTGAGGCCACTCTTTGTAGAGCTTTGTATAGGAAACCTCGAAAGGCACCCAGTTGTGCTTTTTCTCAACTACGCGGGTCACAACTACTCTTTCCTGAATATTTACAGGTTTCTTCGTAACCGGATCGCGGTCGAAATCAAGTGCTGTTTTGTAGATGTACTTCGGATCGCCATTTAAATTCCACCGGCGCAAATCAAACCATCGAAGTCCTTCAAATCCAAGCTCTACGGCTCTTTCACGAATTATTTCCGACATAAAGCTAGCCTGTGTCCCGGTGAATTTGGCATCAATATTCGGTAATTGAGCCCGGTTCCGGATGGTATTCAATGCCTGCTCTGCAGTCAATCCACTTCCCGGAACAGTTCCTGAAGCTGATCCAAAGCCCCAAAGTGCAGCTTCGGCATACATCAGGTACACATCGGCAAGCCGCATACGTGGCATGTAGGCCTGCATAGCGCTCCAGCGATTGTCCCAGGGGTTGGTGCCCAGTGGGGTGTATTTTTTAAGGTAATAACCGGTTACACTACCTTGTGTACCACCTTTGTGTAATCCACCATTGTAGAGCTGGGCATATTTGTGGGGTTGCCCTGCGGTAGCGTTGCTGGTTACCATCAGGTCGCCATCAATAACTATAGTCTTGTAAAATCTGGGATCTCTTTTGGTCCACGGATCATTCGGATTAAAGCCAGATGCAGGATCCTCAAGGGGCAAACCATTGTCCATGCCGTAATTTTTGATGTAGTTTTGTGTTGGAACTTCAACTCTGCCGTTTCCGGCACCAAACTCTACAGGACTGTTAGCCCTAACCGTTGTAAATCTTGTATAATTCACATTATTTATCATCTGGTTCATAATGACTTCAGTCCCTCCTGGCCTTACGGTATTGCTGGGCGACCATACCCAAAAGTTGTCGGTCCAGGTTTCCCAGCTCTGCAATTTATAGGCTCCGGTTTCATTGCTTATTTTGATTGCCTCAGAAAATGCCTGAGCTGCCTGTTTGCAAAGTTCCACATCGTAAACTGCACTTCCGCCCGAAGACTCGTTCATCATCGGACTGGCGGCATATAACAGGTTTTTGCCCAAAAATGCCAACGCATGAATTTTTGAGATCCGCTGCCCGTTATTGCCAAGCGTTGCTTTACCTACAGTTGTATCGTCCCAACGTACCGGCAACAATTTTGCAGCATCTTCAAGATCTTTTGCGGCTTTCAGGGCAGTTTCCTTGTAAGTTAAGCGTGGTATTGTCAATTCCTCCGAGGGGGACAACATGCGGTCGATGTAAGGTAGCCCGCCATAGAACTGCATTAGTTCGAGATGGAAAAATCCTCTGAAGAATAGACATTGTCCTTTAATAATGTCCCTTTCTTCCTGTGTTGCATCAGTCATTAATTCCAGCTTCTCCAAACCCAGATTGGCCTTTCGGATTGCATACCAGGATAACGGCCATATCCGTTTTCGCATGGTTTGAGGCTCCATCATATAAGGAATGGTGTAATTGGCGTTTGCAATTGTCAAAAATCTCCATTGGTCAAACCAATAATTACCATCGTCCCACAATAGAGGAGAGTTTGATAAGGTTTCATCGGCCAGAAACATGTGACAAAAAACGTTACCGGCAAGCGCCTTGTGCGGGTCGGATATACAACCGTACATTTCTTCCACATACCCCTGGAAACTAATAAAATTACCGAATACATCTTTTTCACTGATAGATGCTTCCGGGGCCTTATCGAGATATTCTTCACATGCACCCAGGCCTATGCCCATGAGCAATACTGCGATATAAAAAGCAGTTTTATATTTTTTAGTTATGGTTCTCATAAATTGCAAGTATTAGAATGATACATCAATGCCAAGGTTAAATCGTTTGGGCGTAGGATAGGTTCCCTGGTTGGAACTTCCTCCGGACGAATGTGATTCTCTGTCATCAGGCAACTTTGACCAAAAGGCAAGATTGTTGCCATTTACAAATACCCTAACAGATGACAAACCGGCTTTCTTTACTAGATTGTTTTGGAATGTATAAGCAAACTCAGCAGTTTTAAACCTGACGTACGAACCATCAAAAAGAAAATAGTCGCCTATATTTTGCCCTTGAGTCTTCCACCTGGGGATAAAAGAACTTGCGCTGGGATTGTCTTTTGACCAGTAATCCAACACATGGTCGAAAAGAACATTTTGAAATTGAACAAAATTTTGTAGAGGGACCAAGCGTGAAACATTGTTCACCCCATAAAATTGTACCATTAAACTGAATCCTTTGTAATCGACACCCAATGTGCTATTGTAGGTATTCATTGGAACATCTGAATACCCAATTGGGATAACGTCTTCCGATGATTTTATAACGCCGTCAGCATTGTAATCAAGGAGATTATAATATCCGGGAAGTTTGGCCAGGTCGTTGGTTTCGGTAGGTACGCTTGCAAAAATCTCGTCCCAGTTATTGTAGAAACCAGCCCTCACCAGAGAGCGAGACTGGCCAATTGAATATCCTTCCGACTTCATGTACGATGCCATGAGCAGAGGTGAATCTCTTTTTATAATTTCATTTACAGTGTGGGTAACGGAAAAATTAGCCCAATAATTCAGCCCGAAACGTGTCCGCTTCTGTATTTTCAATTCTAATTCGTGTCCACTTGCTTTTACTTCACCCACATTTGCGCTTGGAGCTGTTGCCCCAAAATATGGAGGAATACTAGACCGTGAAGCTCCATCCAGCAAAATATCAGTACGATTTTCTGTAAAATAATCATAATTAACTGATATTGCGTTGTCGAACATTCCAACCTCTATTCCATAGTTACTTTTCAGTGCTTTCTCCCAGTGAACGTCAGGATTGCCAACAACCAACTCCCTGTAATAATTATATGGGCTTAACTCATTTGGGTTCTGGTTCATGCGGGCACCCCCACCATAGGAATATTGAGAATCATACAACCATCTTCCCCCTCCCTGGTCATCGCCTACAATACCAATGCTGTAACGTAGCTTTAAGCGGTTCATCCAGTCGATTTTGAAAAACTTTTCGTTGGAAACATACCATCCTGCGGCCAGTGAAGGGAAAAAATCAAACCGGTATCCCGGGCCAAATTTTTCGGATCCGTTGTAGGCTCCGTTAAATTCCAATAAGTATTTTGAGGCATAGTCGTAAGTAAAACGCGAAACCCAATCTTCGCGATAATTCTTGAACATATTGCCGCTGGCATATTCCTCCCGCTTTACCAAAGCCAACGCACCAATATTGTGTTCTCCAAAATTACGCGCATAATTGAGCTGGAACTGATACATCGTCCTTCTTCTTACATTGCTGGCCGATTCAAAATCTCCGGTAGCTTCTTCCTGAAGCCACCAGGGCCTTACAATCCAATCGAACTGGTTTGACGATGCACTCGGAATATCTTCAATGTATTCGCTGGGGTCCTGACCTGGCCCTGTGTATCTTTCCGGATATACAATTTTTTGTGGTGTGTTGCTAGCAGACTCTGGTCTAACAGCATTTGTAACATCATATAGACCACCTGTGGTTCGAAAACCATTGTCATAAAAAAAAGTCGCTTTGGCACTCAATCCCTTTGTAATAAAATCGAGCTTTTGTTCCAGCGCAAAATCTGCATTTAGCTCTGTTGTTCGATACTGAAGCATTCCCGTATTATAAACCACGGCAATCGGGTTTGGTAATGCTTCAGCCGGTATTCTGTAAGATGCACCCCATCTACCATCTTCATATTGAGGAAGAAAGGCATCGGGAGGCATACCATACGCTGCAGACCAAGCCAAAGGACTTGTTTGGGAACTCTGGTTATTGAATGCCTGTGAGGTATTTTTCTGGCTATAAAAACCCGAAAGGTTAACTTTAATATTGGTT